>JAWOGV010000029.1:0-3311 GCA_046496605.1 Acidimicrobiia bacterium
CCTCGCCGAAGAGGCAGGTGGGGAGTTGACGGGGGGCAGGCACTGGATCGTGGATCCGCTCGATGGGACCGTCAACTTCGTGCATGGCATACCCCACGTCTCGGTGTCCATCGCGCTCTACGACGGTGAACGTGCCGCGGTGGGGGTTGTGTACGACCCGATGCGTGACGAGCTCTTCAGTGCCACCGATGGCGGAGGAACGCGCCTCAACGGCCACCACGTCGCGGTGTCCATCGAGAGCACGCTCGAGAGATCGGTGATCGCCACCGGATTCCCCTACGACCACGACGAGCATGCTGACGAACTCGCCGTTGTGGTTCGCGAGGTCCTGAGACGGGTGAACGGCATCAGGCGCTTCGGCTCGGCTGCCCTGGACTTCGCGTGGGTCGCGGCGGGTCGATACGAGGGCTATTGGGAACTCGGCATCGCGCCGTGGGACGGTGCGGCGGGTCTGCTCCTCGTTCGCGAGGCCGGAGGGTCCGTGACGGATCCCTTCGGACGGGCATCGACACCGTTCATGGGTCTCGTCGTCGCGTCAAACGCCGTCATCCACGACGACCTGCGGACCGTGATCGAGAGCTGGATGCCCATGCGGTTGATCGATCCGTGAGGAAGCTGATCTCCGCCGAGGCTGTCATCACCTCGCGGGGCCGGGTCGGGAACGCGATCCTCACCGAGTCGGGCACGGTGGTGGCTGTCGGTCAACGGGACGACCTCGTCGAGCCGGCCATCGTCGAGGAGCGCTATCCGGGCGGGTTCATCCTTCCCGGCCTTCGGGATGCGCACCTCCACGCCGTCCCTTACGCGACGCTGCTCGGCGGATGCTCACTCAAATCCGCTTCGTCGATCGACGATCTCGTGACGAGACTCTCCGCGTACGCCTCGTCGCTCCCGACCACGGAGCCGATCGTCGCAACGAGGCTGGACGATGAGGGCCTCGAAGAGCGGCGCCTCCCGACTCGTGACGACCTGGACCGGGCCGTACCTGACCGCCCGGCCGTCATCTACCGGTACTGCGGGCATGTCGCCGTCGCGAACTCTGCTGCCCTCGACGCCTCCGATATCTCATCCACGACACCCGATCCGCCCGGCGGCTCGCTCGACCGCGACGAGGACGGCAGGCCGACGGGAGTGCTCAGGGAGACGGCGGCCGGCCTGATCGCGTCAGCCCTCGCCCGCGGGTCGCGGCTGCATCCGGACGAACTCATCCATGGGCTCGAGCGCCTCGCCGCCGTCGGGCTGACGAGCATCGGGACGATGATCGGATACGGAGAGGCGCCATCACACAAACTCGAGGACGAGGTCGACCTGTGGTGCGAGGTCGGTCGACGCCTCCCGATCAGGGTGTACGGCATCGTCATCACCGACGATCCGGATCAGCTGTCGCGCGCTGCTGCGAAGCTCTCTGTGGCAGGTCAACGCATGCGGTGGCTCGGCGTCAAGCGTTTCGCCGACGGAAGCCTCGGCGGTCACACCGCGGCCATGCACGCACCCTTCGCCGACGTCGAAACCACAGGGACCTATCGGCTCACCGACGCCGACGTCGCGATCTGCGAGGAGGCGATTCGGATGGGTGGCATGGTCGCGGTGCACGCGATCGGCGATCGTGCGGTCAGCGGTGTCCTCGACCTCTTCGAAGGGCTCACCGCCGGGGGGGCCACACCGAGCCGGCTCCGCATCGAGCACGCGTCGGTCATCGACCCGGACCAGGTGCACAGGCTCGCGGGCCTCGGTGCCACCGCGTGCGTCCAGCCGGCGTTCCTCGCATCCGAGTCCGCGTGGGTCGCCAAGCGTGTCGGCCCCGACCGTGAACCGTGGCTGTACCCCTTCCGAACCATGCGCAACGCCGGAATCCCACTCGCGGGCTCGTCGGACTGTCCCGTCGAGCCACCCCATCCGCTGTGGGGGATGGCTGCAGCGATCGACCGACACGGCATCTCCCCGGGCGAACGCCTCACGCCCCTCGAAGCACTCGAGATGTTCACCGACGGGGCGGCGTACGCCCTCGATGAGCCTGTGCCCTTGTCGGTCGGAGCACCGGCGGACATCGTGGTCATCGACGTCGACGTGACCACGGCCACGCTCGACGACATCCGGGAAGCATCGGTACTCACGACCCTCGTCGACGGTGATGTGGTCCATCTCGATCCACGATTGCCGACCTGGGTGGACTGATCCCCTTCAGCACGGTCTTCGCAATCGGCCCGATTGGTTGCGGCTCAGGTGAGGTGACGCCCTCGATCGACCGGCTGCTCCCGAACATGGCTCGCAACCCCGTCGATACCACCGAGCCGATCAGGAACCCGGTGGATCACACCGCTCGCAGGTCGACCCAGCAGGTCGCGCAGTACGCGCCCCATTCCCCGAACCGGGGGTCGTCGGTGAGGGGCTGCCCGCAGTGTGCACACACCGCACGGACGAAGTCATCCGCGATGCGGATGTGCGGACCGTCCTGGGACAGGAGGTCGGCGAGGAGGATCGCGTTGGAGCGCCCGGTGTGCATGACCCGGAAGGTACCGACGGACGACCGGTAGCGGTGCGGAGTTACGAGGGGCCCGGTAGGGGTCCGATGATGGCGTCGAGGGAGTCGATGACCTCCTCGATGGTCGCATGGCGGCCGAGTTCCTTCTTGGAGAAGACCAACTCGTCACCTGCAACGACCTCGAACACGCCACCCCGTGCGGGGATCACCGTGACGTCGTCGATGTAGTGCTCGAACTTGCCGAGGATTGCCTGCACCATGCTCACGGCACGGTCGGTATAGCCTCAGGCTGCGCAGTACTCGATGGATAGCTTCATGCCGGGGAGCCTAACGGTGCCGTCGACGTCGATGCCCGTGCTCCTGTGAGCCACAGCCGAGTCAGTCGAGGACCGCACCGGATTCGGCTGAACCGACGAGCTTGGCGTACTTGGCGAGGGCGCCCGTCGAATACCGGGGAGCGATCGGCTCCCATGCCTCGCGCCGTTTCGCGAGGACGTCGGCGTCGACGAGGATGTCGAGGGTTCGCTTCGGCAGGTCGACCCTGATCCGATCGCCTTCCTCGACGAGGCCGATGGGGCCTCCGTTCGCCGCCTCGGGGGCGACGTGGCCGATGCACATGCCCGTGGTTCCACCGGAGAATCGGCCGTCGGTGATGAGGAGGACGCTCTTGCCGAGGCCCGCACCCTTGATGGCGGCGGTGATGGCGAGCATCTCCCGCATTCCCGGACCGCCCTTCGGCCCTTCGTAGCGGACCACGACGACATCCCCGGGATGCAGATCGTGGTTCCACATTGCCTCGAGTGCATGCTGCTCATCGTCGAAGACTCGT
>JAWOGV010000163.1:0-4422 GCA_046496605.1 Acidimicrobiia bacterium
CCCGAGGACCCTGGTGGTATAGAAGCCAGGCGCGTCGTTCACGACGATGACGGTCTTCCCCTGGTCCTTCCCCACCCGGACGGCCGTGGCGGTGACCCAGTCGGCGGTCGCCGCGGTACGGACGACCTCGAGCAGGGGCATCTTCTCCACGGGGGAGAAGTAGTGCATGCCGATGACGGTCTCCGGTCGGGAACTCGCCTCAGCGATGAGGCTTATCGGGAGCGATGATGTGTTCGATGCGAAGATCGCGTCGGGGCGGGCGACCTCCTCGAAGGCCTCGAGGATGGATCGTTTGACGTCGAGATCCTCGAACACGGCCTCGATCGCGATGTCGGTACTCCCGAATCCACGCCACGTCGTCGACCCTGTGACCCTGTTGCGGATCTGATCCACCTCGAAGGCGGACATCCGGCGGCGCCTCGCCCGCTTGGCGAGCACCTTCGAGACGTACCCGAGTCCGCGTTGGACGCCCGGCTGGTCGATCTCCTTGATCCGGACCGTGTGCCCGGCCTCGATGGCCGAAACGGTGGCGATGCCTCCTCCCATGAGACCCCCACCGAGGACGGCGACGTGGTTGACGGAGCGGGCCGAGGCGTCAGAGTCGACGCCGCTGTCGGCCTTCAGCTCGTTGGTTGCGAAGAAGATCGATCGCAGCGCCTCGGATTCGGGGGTGAAGACGAGCTCGGCGAAGAATCGGATCTCGGCTGCGAACCCGGCCTCACGGCCTTGGTCGACGCCGATGCGGATGGCCTCGATCGCCCGCTTGGGAGCGGGGTAATGTCCCCCCGACTCGGAGAGCATCGCATCGGTCGCCTTGGAGAACAGGATTCTCCTGCCGGCGGGGTTCTTCTCGAGGGCGAGCCGCTGGAGGTTCCGGGTAGAGACGTTCAAGGCGATGACCCGCTCCGGTGGGGAAGCGCCAATCGCCTCGAGGGCCCGCTGTCGGGCGACGTCGAGAAGGACCTCCGGGGGCACCACTTCGTCGACGAGGCCGATCGACCGTGCCTTGTGATGCCGCACGGGTCGACCACCGACGATCATTTCCAGCCCGGAGGCGAGGCCGACGGTTTCCGGGAGACGCTGCGTTCCCCCGGCGGCAGGAATGACGCCGAGCTGCACCTCGGGCTGTCCGAGCTGGGTCCGCGGGCTGTTCGTGCATATCCGCATCGATGCCGTGAGAGCGAGCTCGAGCCCTCCGCCGAGGCAGGCACCGTCGATCGCGGCCACGACGGGTTTGCCCGATGTTCGGTGGAGATCCTCGATGCGGCGGAAGAGGCCGTGTGCGACCTCGAGGCCTGCGATCGCGTCCTCCGGGGTCGTGAACGTGTCGAACATGCGGATGTCGGCGCCCGCCAGGAAGTCCTTCTTCGCCGAACCGATCACGACGGCCCTCACGTCGTCCTGTTCGAGGCGGGCGACGATCTCGGCGAATTCCGTCGTGAGCTCGACGCCGAGCGTGTTCATGGACTCACCCTGCCGGTCGATCAGGACCGTTGCGACGCCGTCGTCGGTGAGTTCGAAATGGAAGTTCTCGAAGGTCATGTCACTTCTCCAGGATCACTGCGGCACCGAGACCGCCCGCCGCGCACTGGGTCACGAGTGCGGTGCCCCCGCCTCGCCGGTTGAGCTCGTTCGCCATCGTGATGAGTTGGCGTGCCCCGGTGGCGCCGAAGGGATGCCCGATCGAGATCGATCCGCCGTAGATGTTGAAGGCATCCTCGTCGATCTCGCCGATGGCCTCGCTGCGACCGAGGTGTTTGGCTGCGAACTCCTTCGAGGCGAACGCTCGCATGTTCGACAGGACCTGGGCGGCGAACGCCTCGTGCATGTCGATGAGGTCGATGTCGGCGAGCTCCATGCCTGCCCTGTCGAGGGCGATCGGCGTCGCGATCGAAGGACCCATGAGGAGCTGCCAGTTCGGATCGAGCGCGGCGAACGCGTAGGAACGGATGAACGCCCTCGGCACGTATCCGAGGGCTGCCGCCGTCTCCTCGGCCATGAGGATGACGGCTGATGCGCCATCCGTGAGGGGCGAGGCGTTGCCTGCGGTGACCGATCCGTACTTGCGGTCGAACACCGGCTTGAGCTGTGCGAGCTTCTCCGCCGTCGAATCGGCTCGCGGGAGCGTGTCGCGTTCGACCGTGTCCGAGTACCTCGGTGGCAGCGGGAGTGCCATGACCTCGTCGTCGAAGATGCCCTCGTTCCAGGCGGCGACGGCCTTGCGGTGCGATTGCATTGCATAGGCATCCTGGTCCTCGCGCGAGATGCCGTTCTCCTTCGCCATCTTCTCGGCCGAGTCCCCCATCGTCTCACCCGTCGACCGCTCGGCGATCGCGGGCGGTACGGGCGCGAGATCCCTGGGGCGGACGCGGCTGAACGCCCTCGCCTTCGATGGGAGGTCCTTGGCCGAGTTCGCACGCATCAGTGCGTCGACGAAGGCATCCGAGTAGGTCACGGGCGGCTTCGACAGGGAGTCCGCGCCACCCGCGACGACGATGTCGACCTCGCCGAGCATGATCGCCTGTGCCGCGTCGACCACGGCTTGGGTCGAGGTCGCGCACGCACGCGTCACCGAGTACGCGTCGACGGTCTGGGGGAAGGGGCCCGCGAGGACGATCTCACGGGCGATGTTCGGGGCGGCGACGTCCTGGACGACGGAGCCGTAGACGACTCGGTCCACCTGCGACCCCTCGAGGCCTGAACGGGCGAGGAGCTCGGCAACGACGGCGCTCGCCAGGTCGAGTGTCGATTGGTCACGGAGCACGGTTCCCGACTTCGCGAACGGTGTTCGCAACCCGTCGACGATCGCGACCCGGCGAGGTGGAGTTGATGTGGCCATGGGCGGTACTCGATTCTTGAGCGGATGCTCAAGATTCTACCCCTGTGTCGGGGTGCGGGCGAGGTCGACGTGCACGATGCGCCGACTGCGGGCATCATGGGGGCATGTCCGAGCACGACGAGGTGGGTGGAGGCGAAGGGATGGGTGATCCTGCCGACGGCGACGTCGATGACGCCTTTCGAGCCATCCTCGAGGGCCTTCGAACCACGCTCCCCGGCGTGATGGTGCTGTTCGCCTTCCTCCTCACCATCCCGTTCCAGGCACCGTTCACCGACCTGACGAGTGATGAAGGTGTCGCGTTCTACACCTCGTTCTTCGCTTCCGCCATTGCGGTGGTGCTCCTCATCGCCCCGAGCGCTCACCAGCGGCTCAGGGCGCCCCAGACCGGTGTGAAGCGACAATCGCGGGCACACCTGCTGTTCACCGTTCGCATGACGATCGTCGGTACCGTCGCGTTCGCCGTGGCCCTCGCCTCAGCCGTCTACCTCGTCACGGCGCTGTTTCTCGAGCAACGTGCCGCGGCCGTGGGTACGAGCCTCATCGCTGGACTGGTGGCATGGGCGTGGTTCTACGTTCCCTTGATCCGTTTCAGTCGTGAATGACAGGGATCGGGTGATCGGCGCCGCGTCAGGCCGAGGGTGAGGTGTCGGGGTTGCGCCACACGATGAGGGCCGACCAGCCGTCGGTCTCGTCATCGGCGATGTAGTTCTCCAGGGCGCCGACGAGTTCGAATCCCTGATCCATCTGGAAGCTGAGGGTTGCGTCGTAGATCCGGCCGGAGCGCACGGCGTCGATGTATTCGTGAGCGGTCATCTCGTGCTTGTGGGCGCCGAAGCCATGGAGGTGGCCGCCCGCGACGATCCCTGCCTTGCCGAGCGAGCGAACGAGGTCCTTCCGCAGCCGGTACAGCGTGCCACCGATCCCGCGGCGGCGGTATCCGGGGTGGACGGCGATGTCGGTTCCGTAGTACCAGGATCCGTTCGGGTCGTGGTTCCCGCACTGGTGTTCACCCGTGATGCCGATGATCGTGTGTTGGTAGTCCTCGAAGTCGAAGTCGAGGAGGATGCCCGCTCCCTGGCCGACCACCGTGTCACCGTCGAGACACACGAAGAAGCCCTCGGGAAAGGTCGTGGAATATGCCAGGATGTCGTCCTCCGTCAGGAGTTCATCGGGATCAGCGGTGGGGAAGGCGAGCCTCTCGAGCTGTGCGCAACGTCCTGCGAGCGAGGCGTCGAGGTTGGTGTAGGTGAGCTCGGTCATCGATCGCCGAGCGAGAAGTGCTCGAAGTCGTTGTCCGAGGGCACTCCCCAGCACGCCCACAGGTCCGCCGTGCCCGGTCTCATGATCATGGCGCCCGAGCTCTCGTAGTCGAACGGCGGGGCAGGCCGGCGGCAGATCGATCCCTCATCGCGAAGGAGCGCGATCATCTCATCGACCGTGTACGGCCCGGCATGATCGAGCGCCGACGCGGCGTGCTCGAGGCGGGCGGTGGAGGATCGCTCCAACTCCGCGGGGCGCGTGGCCTCAACCGCTTGCGTCGAGGGAGCAAGGCAGTGGTTGGTGTGGACGAGGGCCTCCCCGTC
>JAWOGV010000295.1:0-7166 GCA_046496605.1 Acidimicrobiia bacterium
GAGAACGCGGCCATCCTCCCGTGGCTGACCGCAACGGCGTTCCTGCACTCGGCTGTCGTCCAACGACGGCGCGGGATGCTCCAGGCATGGAACTTCATTCTCGTGATCGCGACCTTCTCGCTGACCATCCTCGGCACCTTCCTCACACGGTCCGGCATCATCGCCTCGGTGCACGCCTTCACCCAGTCGACGATCGGTCCCGTGCTCCTCGGCTTCCTTGCGGTCGTCGTGATCGGGTCGCTCGGGCTCTTCGCCTGGAGGGCCAGAGAGGTCTCGCAGGCACCGCGGCTCGATTCGTTGTCGTCCCGTGAGGGGTACATCCTCGCCAACAACCTGCTCCTCACGGTGTTCACGTTCGCCGTGTTGTTCGGCACCATGTATCCGCTGATCGTCGAGTCGTTCACGGGCGACGAGGTTGCTGTCGGCAGGCCGTTCTTCGACCGTGCCGCCGTGCCCCTGGCCCTCCTCCTCCTGCTGTTCATCGGCTTCGGTGCCGTCGCACCATGGCGTGTCGCGTCCCGCGATGTGATGTGGAGACGGCTCCGCACCCCGATCGCGACGGGGTCGGTCGCGGCGGCCCTCGTCGTCGTGGTCGGTGTCAGGTCGGTCGCGGTCATCATCGCCATCGGGCTCGCCGTCTTCGTGGTCGCCGCGATCGTGATGCGGTTCGTGGCGGTGGTCTCGTCGCGGCCCGAGGGGTTCGGTGTGGCGGCCCGGAAGGTCCTCCGGAACGATCCGGGATACTGGGGGGGCCAGATCGCCCACATCGGGGTCGCCCTGATCGCGATCAGCCTCGCGACGACGAACGGGCTCGCGATCCGTGAGACGGTCACGATCGATCGGGGGGGCACAGCCGTCGTGGGGTCGTACTGCTTCTCGTACATCGAGCCGTTCGCCGTCAGTGAACCGAATCGGGAGGTGACAGGGGTTCGCATCGAAGTCCTCGACCGTTCGTGCTCGGATGTGCGCAAGGTGCTCGAGCCGCGCATCAACGCGTATCCCGGAACGTCCCAACCGATCGGAACGCCATCGGTGTGGACCACCCCGATCGATGACGTGTACCTCGGGATCGCCGGAGGTACGGCGAATTCCGTGAACCTCAACGTGTTCATCTTCCCGTTCCAGTGGATGCTGTGGGTAGGAGGCTTCGTCGTCGTGCTCGGTGGGCTCTTCGCCATGATTCCCAGACCGTCGAGGACGGCTCGGCTGGAAACCTCCTCGATCGGCACGGAACCGGGTGCAGCCGATGCCTGAGCGAGCCCGTTCCCTCGTCGCGATAGCGGTTTCGCTCGCTGCCATCGCCGTGGTCGTTGTGGGGATCATGTCGACCCCGACCGCGGAGCAGACGGCGGCCGAGCGCGTCGACTCCCTGTCCGCGTTGATCAAGTGCCCGTTCTGCAATGGTGAGTCCCTCGCAGATTCCGGATCCGGTGTCGCTTCGGACTACCGGGCGCTCATCGCCCAACGGGTCGACGACGGCTACACGGACCGCGAGATCCTCGACGAGTTCGCCGGGAGGTTCGGGCCGTCGTTCGTCCTCGACGGCTCCACGAATCGCTGGTCGTTCCTGCTGTGGGTCGTACCCCTGGCGATCATGGTCGCAGGGGGCGCTTCGATCCTCGCCATGCGCTCGTCGGCGGTGGGTCGGGAGGTGAACACACCGTGAATGAAACGCCAGGACGCCGCGAGCAGATCGAGTTGATCAACGAGGAGCTTGCTGAACTCGACCAGCAGCTCGCAGCCGGTGACATCGACGCGGCGACCGCGGACACCCTCGCCACGCGCTACCGCGCCCAGATCGCCGAGCTCGAACGAGCGGTCGAAGCCGATCCGGGGACGCTCGACAGCGGTGGTGGCGAGGACACCGACGCTCCGCAACGGAGGCGCCTGTCGGGTCGTGCACTTGCCGGTGCGGCGATCGTGGGACTTGCCATCGTCGCGATCGCGGTGTTCGCCGTGATCTCACTCGATGCGCGAGATGCCAGCGGTGCGGAGGGCATCGCGGGCGATGTTCTCTCCGGAGGAGCACCCATCGACCTCGCAACGATCAGCGATGAGCAGATGGAGCAGGTGGTCGCGTCGAATCCCGACGTTGTCGGTATGCGCCTCGCGCTCGCACGGAGGTACTTCGAGGCCGGCACGTTCGACAAGGCACTCGACCACTACTTCGAGGTGCTCGAACGCGAGTCACATCCCGAAGCACTCGCGAACATCGGTTGGATGACCTACTTGTCGGATCGCCCTGACGTGGCTGTCGGATACCTCGAAGCGGCGCTCGAACGCGATCCCGACTATCTGCCTGCGCAGTGGTTCATCGCGAACGTGTACGCGACCCTCGGTCGCATTGATGAGGCCGTCGTGCACCTCGTCAACATCATCGGGAGCGATGACGTGCCACAGCAGATCAGGGACAACGCGACCATCCTCCTCGATCAGGTCACGGCGGGATCGTGACGCCGGAGACACGGTCCGGAGGCAGCCGTATGGTGTGGGCCGTCGTCATCGCATCGGCCGGTTTCCTGATCCTTGCGGTCGTGTTTGCGAGCCGGTTCGGATCCGACCCTTCCCTCACCTCGTCCCCCCTCATCGGCCAGGCAGCCCCCGTGTCCGCGATCGCCCTCCAGGACGGATCGGGAACGGCCTCGGTCGGGGACTTCGCAGGGGACATCGTTGTCGTGAACTTCTGGGCATCGTGGTGCATCCCGTGCCGCAACGAGCATGCCGCGCTCACGGCGGCTGCCGATGCATATGCCGACTTCGCGACGACCTTCGTGGCCGTCAACTACCAGGATTCACCCGAACGCGCCGACGCGTTCCTCGATGAGCTCGGTCGCAGCGATGCGACCATCTACACGGTCGACGAGTCGTCTGCGACCGCGTTCGAGTGGGGCGTTCTCGGCCTTCCCGAGACCTTCTTCGTCGACCGGGATGGCATCGTCGTCGCAAAGGTCTCAGGGCCGGTGTCCTATGGGCTCGTGTCCCGCACCATCGACCAGATCATCCTCGGTGAGACGGTCGGGGACATCACGACGGGTGATGTCGAGAACCGATGATTCGCCGGCCCGAGCCTCGGGTCGAGACGTCGACATCCACCTCCGGATCACGACCCGGTGCGGGCCCCGATCACGAGGGACGCCATGAGTCGCTCCGTCGCGTCCGCGATCTCTGCGACAGCCCGGTCGAAGGCTTCTTGGTTGTGAGGGGCAGGCTTCGAGAATCCTGAGACCTTCCGCACATACTGGCGGGCGGCCTCCTCCATCGTCGATGGATCGTCGATCTCGGTGCCGTCCCGGAGACGGTGAATGGATCTGCACATCGCACGAATGTAGCTGATCGATGTCACGGTGGAGGGTCGGCATATCATGCGGTCCGCCGCCAGCCTGAGGAGTCGCATGGCCATCGAAGCCGACTATCGCCTGCCACGAACCGTGGTACCGCACCGGTATCGGATCGAGATGGTTCCGGATCTGAACGCGGCGACCTTCAGTGGCTCGGTCGAGATCGACGTCGATGTGACGGTGCCAACGACCGAGATCGTCCTCAATGCCATCGAACTCGAGATCGAAAGTGCCGAGATCAGCCAAGGGTCGGACGCGACGGGCGCGTCCCATGTGCTCGACGAGGCGACCGAGCGGCTGACGCTCAGGCCAGGGCGCACCATCGATGCCGGCCAGGCGACTGTGCGGATCAGGTTCACCGGCATCCTCAACGACCAGCTCCGAGGCTTCTATCGATCGACCTACACGGACGTCGGTGGCAACGAACAGGTACTGGCGACCACGCAGTTCGAGTCGACCGACGCACGCCGCGCCTTCCCGTGTTGGGACGAACCCGATCTCAAGGCGACGTTCTCGTTGTCCCTCGTCATACCCGCCGACATGACCGCGGTATCGAACACGAGCGAGATCAGCAGGGCGGTGCTGGAGGACGGCAGGGTCCGGATCGGGTTCGCGGAGACGATCGTGATGTCGACGTACCTCGTCGCCTTCGTGGTCGGCGACCTCGAAGCGACGGAGCCCGTCGAGGTCAACGGCATCCCGCTGCGCATCATCACGCCACCCGGCAAGCTCCACCTCACAGGGTTCGCCCTCGAGGCAGGCGCCTTCGCCCTCGACTACTTCGCCACCTACTACGACGTGCCGTACCCGGGGGACAAGCTCGACATGGTCGCCATCCCCGATTTCGGCTTCGGCGCGATGGAGAACCTCGGCTGCATCACCTATCGCGAGACCGCGCTTCTCGTGGACACGGCGATCGCGACCCAGGTCGAACTCGCTCGGGTGGCGTCCGTCATCGCCCATGAGATCGCCCACATGTGGTTCGGCGACCTCGTCACGATGAAGTGGTGGAACGGCATCTGGCTCAACGAGGCGTTCGCGACGTTCGCCGAGACGAAGTGCACCGCGGCGTTCCGGCCCGAGTGGGACTTCTGGCTCGTGTTCGCGTCCGACCGTGCACGGAGCCAGGAGACGGACGCCCTCGCATCGACGCGCCCCATCGAGTTCCCCGTCGCATCGCCCGAGGAGGCGGACGCGATGTTCGACGTGCTCACCTACGAGAAGGGCTCGTCCGTGCTCCGGATGCTCGAGTTGTACCTCACCGAGGATCGTTTCCGTGCGGGCATCTCGCTCTACCTCCAACGGCACGCGTTCTCGAACACCGAGACGGCGGACCTGTGGGCGGCGCTCGAGGAGGTGACAGGCGAGCCGGTCGGGGAGATCATGGACACCTGGATCCTCCAGGGCGGCTACCCGGTGGTCGACGTGGAATCCACCGATGACGGCGTCGTCGTCACCCAGCGGCCATTCCGGTTCATCGGAGACGGCGAGGGGGAGTGGCAGATCCCCGTGCTGTATCGGTCGATCGCAGGGCATGACAGGATCGTGCTCAGGGGCGACCCCGTGACGATCGATGCCGACGATTCGGTGATCGTCAATGCGGGCGGTGAGGGCTTCTATCGCGTCGCGTACGACGAGGGCCTCCTCCCGTCGGTCATGTCCCGTCTGCCCGAACTCGCCCCGATCGAGCGCTTCTCCGTCGTGTCCGACGCCTCAGCGGAGATGCTCGCAGGGGGGATCCCGGCTTCGGACTACCTCGATCTCGTCGGCAGGCTCGAGGCCGAGCCCGAGATCGACGTGTGGATGGCCGCGATCGGGGGCATCGACGAGCTCGACAGGATCATCTCGTCGGATGACCGTGATGCGCTGCGATCATGGGTGCGCAACCTCGCCGCCCGGAAGGCCGACGAGCTCGGTTGGATCCCCGAGGAGGGCGAATCGGATCGGACGAGGGCTTTGCGTGGAGTGATCCTCAAGACCCTTGGGAACCTCGGGGACGACGCGGAAACGGTTTCGATGGCCAGGCAGGTCGAGGAGTCCACCGAAGCGATCTGTGCGGAAGTCGCGGATGCGGCACTTGCGATCACGGCGGCTCACGGTGACCTTTCAGACTTCGAGCGATTCCTCCGTCTCTCCGAGACAGCCGAGTCCCCGCAGGTCCTGGTCAAGTACCTTCGCTCCGCAGCGTTGGTGCCCCACCCCGATGTGCCGCCGCGGTTATTCGCCATGATCCTCGACGGCTCGATCCGCTCCCAGGACTCGTTCTGGGTCATCGCTCTGCTCCTCGGACACCGCGAGAACGGCCCGAGGGCGTGGCGGCTCCTCACGGAACGTTGGGACGAGCTGATGGCGGTCCTCGCACCGAACCATCGGCACCGGATCCTCGACCATCTCAAGTATCGGTCCGAGCCGGAGCTCGCAGCCTCGATCACGGAGTGGTTCACCGACCATGGCATCCCCGGTGCCGACAAGGCGGTCGCACAGCGGCTCGAGATGATCGCGGTCAGGGTTGCCCTGCGAGAGCGTGAAGCCGAGCGCCTCGGCGGCGCGCTCCATCCTGCATGACGCGAGCGCCTTCCCTAGCCTGAGTCCATGCAAGGATGGCCATGACCGGCATCGGAAAGGGCAGTGCCGCGACCGTGATCGTGGACGGTTCCCCGCTCACGATCGAGGATGTTGTCGCTGTTGCCAGGGGCCGTGCCCAGGTGGCGGTCGGTGAGGGCCTCGAGGACCGCATGATGCCCGCTCGGGCACTCGTCGAGCGGGTCATCGCCGGAGACGAGACCGTGTACGGGATCACCACGGGCTTCGGCGCACTCGCGAACACCCGCATCCCCACCACGCGCGCCTCCGAACTCCAGTACGACCTGCTTCGGTCCCACGCGGCAGGCGTCGGTGCACTCCTCGAGGCTGAGATCGTCAGGGCGATGCTCTTGTGTCGCGCACGAACCCTCGCACAGGGCCACTCGGGTGTTCGGCCCGACATCGTGCGGTTCCTCGTCTCGATGATCGAACACGACGTCCTTCCTGCCGTTCCGGCGCAAGGGTCCGTGGGAGCGTCGGGTGACCTCGCTCCCTTCGCCCACCTCGCGCTCCCGTTGATCGGTGAGGGTTTCGTCCTGTCGCCTGGCGGCCCGGTGCCCGCAGCGGGTGCCCTGAAGGCGGCCGGGCTGGAACCGATGGCGCTCGAACCGAAGGAGGGCCTGAGCCTCCTCAACGGGACCGAGGGCATGCTCGCCCACGGATGCCTCGCCGTCCACCGGGCGGAGACCCTCGCGGATACCGCGGATGCGGCATGCGCCCTGTCGGTGGAAGCGCTCATGGGCTCATCGCGGCCGTTCGAGTCCCGCATCCACGACCTGCGACCCCACCCGGGCCAGCGGGTGTCGGCGGCGAGGATCGCCGCCCTCCTCGAGGGTTCCCAGATCGGCGCATCCCACCATGAGGACTTCACGCACAAGGTCCAGGACGCGTACAGCCTTCGGTGCGCCCCCCAGGTGCACGGCGCCGTTCGCGACACGATTGCGTTCGCCCGGAGGGTCTTCACGATCGAGCTCGGCTCGGTCGTCGACAACCCGATCGTCTTTCCCGATGACGGCGATGTCGTTTCGGGAGGGAACTTCCACGGACAACCGCTCGCCTTCGTATTGGACTACCTCGCCATCGCCACCACGGAGCTGGGCTCGATCTCGGAACGGCGCACGGACAGGCTCCTCGATCCCGTCCGCTCGGGCGGCCTCACGGCCTTCCTCGCGACGGAGCCAGGGGTCTCGAGCGGCTACATGCTCACCCAGTACACGGCCGCTGCCATCGTGGCCGAGAACAGGG
>JAWOGV010000335.1:0-3316 GCA_046496605.1 Acidimicrobiia bacterium
CCGACTCGCTGGTACCGTGCGTCCTCCCTGACCCTGACCTCGACGTACACGTCCCCTGCGGGGGCGTTGCGCTGTCCCGATCCGCCCTTGCCGGTGAGTCGGAGGCGAGTCCCTGTGTCGACGCCGGGGGGAACCTCCACGGTGAGGGTCCGCTCCCCCCGATGCCTGCCCTGGCCCGAGCACGTGGCACACGGATGGTCGATTCGCTTGCCGGCGCCGGAGCAGTCGGGGCACTCGGCGACGGTCATCATCGTTCCGAGCAGCGTCTGGCGTGCGGCTTGGACGCGTCCCTGACCGTTGCAGGTCGAGCACGTCACCGGATCGTGACCGGGCTCAGAGCCGGACCCGTTGCACGTGTCGCACCGGACGGGGGCTGTGAACGACACCTCCCTCTCGAGGCCGAACGCCGCCTCGTCGAGGTCGAGGTCGAGGCGCACCGCGACGTCCTGCCCGCGATCCGGCCCACGGGTGACTCCTCCGAATCCTCCGAAGCCGCCGAAGCCCCCTCCGCCGAAGAACTGCTGGAGGATGTCCTCGAGGCCGCCGAACTGGCTGAAGAGATCCTGACCCCCGAAGGTCTCGCCGCGATCGTACCGTGCGCGTTTCTGTGGGTCGGAGAGCACTTCGTAGGCCTCGGCGATCTCCCTGAACCGGTGCTCGGCTTCTGCGTCCCCAGGGTTCGCGTCGGGGTGGGTCTCGCGCGCGAGACGACGAAACGCCTTCTTGACCTCGTCCGGCGTCGCGTCGCGCGACACGCCGAGCACCGAGTAGTAGTCCGTCACGTGCCGGCTCCGAAGCGGTCCTCGAGCCGTTCGGTGACGCCCTCGACAACGCGGATGGTCCGCTTGTAGTTCATGCGCATCGGTCCGATGACCCCGACATGGCCCGTGGCACCGGACGATGTCTCATAGGTCGTCGTGACGACGGCGAGGTCGCCGCCGGTTCCGATGTCGGATCCGAACCGGACGTGCGTCCCCTCGGGGTCGTCCGCGAGCAGCGAGATCAGCGACGCCTCCTCCTCGAGGAGGCCGAGGAGGCCCTGGACCATCGTCAGGTCGTTCCAGAGGGAGGCCATGCGACTCGTGCCGCTCACGTAGATCTCCTGGTCGGACCGAGTTGCCTTCAGTTGGTCCTCGACGGGGAGGACCACGCGCTTGACGGCAGCGGGAAGGTCGCTTCGCCTGAGACCGTCATCCTGGGGCGAATCGAGCGTTCTCCCCTCGAACGCAGCAGCGAGCAGGCGTTCCGCCGACTCGATGGTGTCCTCGTCGACCACGCCTCCGACGTCGACGAAGTCCTGGTGGACACGACCGTTCGCGGCGACCGCAACGACCAGCACGATCGACCCTCCGAGGGGGACGAGCCGAATGTCTTTGATCGTGTCCGTGGACATGGCGGGACCGACGACAACCGAGGGGTAGGAGGTGAGCTCGTTGACGAACAGGGATGTGTCCTTCAACACCTCCGAGATCTGGCGGTGGACCTCCTGGAAGAACTCGTCGATGCGTTCCCTCGTCGCCTCCCGCAGTCGGGACGGGGCCAGGTGGTCGACGTAGAAGCGGTAGCCCTGATCGGTTGGCAACCTGCCCGCAGACGTATGTGGCTGGCTGACGAAACCGTAGGACTCGAGACGGGCGAGGTCGTTGCGGATCGTCGCGGACGACACGCGGATGCCGATCCGGCCAAGGACGGCCTGTGAGCTCACGGGCTCACCGGTTCGGATGTACTCCTCCACGAGCGCCTTGAGAACCTTGGACTTGCGGTCGTCGAGCATGGTCGAAAGTTAGCAATCGGCAGTGGCGACTGATAACGCCTCGCGCGCGACCATGTCCGCGCGGAGCGGATCGAGCACCACCAACCTGTCGTTGCGCACGGCCATGACCCCGGCTTCCATGAAACGTGCGGCTTGATCGGATCCGACGAATCTCTCTGCAAACCCCGTCATCGGCGTCCCTGCCGCGAGGCGCAACCCGAGCATGAGCCGATCGCGTTCCTGGGCGGCGGCGTCGAGGTGCTCCGACCCGATTCGTGGTCTCACACCACCTTCGACGGACTCGAGATATCGGTCGAGGCGTCGGTGATTGCGCGACCGCAGGCCCCACCGGTGGTCGTGGGCGCCGAGCCCGAAGGCGATGTACTCGCCATGGGCCCACGTCGAGAGGTTGTACCTGCATGCGTGGCCGGGCCGTGCGTGGTTCGAGACCTCGTATCGATCGATGCCCTCGGCACCAGCAAGCCGCGTGAACAGCTCGTATCGATCGGCCTGCGTGTCGTCGTCCGGTGCGGTTTCGGGGGTCGTCATGAGTCGTGCGAACACCGTTCCGGGTTCGACGGTCAACGCATAGGTACTGACATGGTCGATGGGGAGTGACAGGATCTGCCCGACCGTCCGCGCCCACTCGTCGGATGACTCCGCCGGATGACCGAGGATGAGGTCGACGCTCACCGATCGGATCCCTGCGCTTCGCGCACCGTGGACGGCCTGGGTGACCTGATCGGCGGCATGGAGCCGTCCAAGGGCGCCAAGGACGTTGTCGCTCATCGACTGGGCGCCGATCGAGACGCGATCGACCCCTGCCCTGACGAGACCGTCGGAGAGGGAATCGGTCCAGTCCTCAGGGTTGATCTCGATCGACACCTCGACATCCTCCGTCACCCCGAAGCGATCGCGGAGCTCGGAGACGATCGCCGAGATGTGCTCGGGTGCGATCGCCGAGGGGGTTCCCCCGCCGAAGTTGATGGCACTGAGCGGGCCGAACGGCGACTCCATGGCCATCTCGGAGATCACGGCGGATACGTATCGACGGTGGGATCCATCGTCGAGGACCCCCTCGACCACGGCGAAGTCACAATATGGGCAGCGACGCCTGCAGAAGGGGATGTGCACGTACGCCGACTTCCCGTCGTGCGCGGCGTCGGCGAGCCCGGGGTCGTCGGCCCGGACGGGAGGAGCCGTCACGAGGAGGTCATTCGTCGCCGATCCGGAGCGCGGCCACGAAGGCTTCCTGAGGGACCTCGACCGAACCCACCATCTTCATTCGCTTCTTTCCTTCCTTCTGGCGCTCGAGGAGCTTGCGCTTCCTCGTGATGTCACCGCCGTAGCACTTCGCGGTCACATCCTTGCGCTTCGCTTTGACCGTCTCTCGCGAGATGATGCGGGATCCGATTGCCGCCTGGATCGGGACATCGAAGAGCTGTCGCGGTATCAGCTCGCGAAGCTTGCTCACCATCGCCTTGCCGTAGGCGTACGCCTTGTCCTTGTGGACGATGGTCGAGAAGGCGTACGCCTACGGCAAGGCGATGGTGAGCAAGCTTC
>JAWOGV010000402.1:0-2766 GCA_046496605.1 Acidimicrobiia bacterium
GTGAACCATCTGCTCGGCTTCCGAGCGCGGATACGGCGTCACCCAGTTCTGGTATCGGGCCACCTCGGGGTCGTCCCGCCTGGCGTGGAGGTCGTCGACGTCATCCGCGGTGAACGCTCGGATGACGAGCCGTTGCGTGGTGATGGGTGTGAACACGACCAGATTCAATCACGTCGGGCCCACGCGTGCGGCACCGACCGCCGACACGGCAACTCTACGTCAGCACGATGATCGGGATGCCGAGGTCGAGGTCGACCCATGCCCGGTCGAGCGTGACCACGGCCGCCCCGAGGTCGAGCGCGGTGGCGAGGCAGGCACGATCACCGAGCGACAACCCGATGGCCGCCGTGAGGGGTCGCAACTCGCCAGCGATGCCGGCATGAATGTCCGTGAACGGCACGATGTCCACATCGAGCCTCTCGATGACCTCGGCGACGATCGGCGACGGCATCCCTACCGAGGTCAGTTTCCCAACGACTTCGGCGTGGTTGACGGCCGACACGGACGCGCCCGTTAGGTGGTCGAGGACGGATCGGGCCCTCGGCTCACCCAGGACGAGCCCGAGGATGGCCGAGGCGTCGAGGACGGTCACTCCGAGGCGGCCTCTGCCCTGCGTTCGGCGATCAACTCATCGACGAGTGAGCGCCCCTCCGGGACATATGCGGCGACGATCCGCTGGACCTCGGCGACGGCAACGGCCATGGTCTCGACGATCACCCTGCCGTCCTCGTATCGAAACAGCAGCTCGGTTGGTCCGTCGACCCCCATCTCCTTGCGGATCGCCGCGGGGATCACGACCCTCCCCTGGGTGTTCATCTTCGATGCGTGCGTGGTCATGTGACATGGATATCACGCAGTGTCACAGAGTTCAAGCGTGTCACTCCACGTGACTTCGCCTCCCGACGAGGAGGTAGGTGTGCATCTCACCCTTCCCCTTCACCGTGATGACGCCCCTGGGCTCGCATTCGAACGCGTCGCGGATGAGCTCGTGGGTGGCGGGGGTCATTTGGATCGCTCCGGGGATGCCTCCCGCCTCCATGCGGCTCGCGGTGTTGACGACGTCGCCCCATAGGTCGTAGGCGAACTTGTGGGTACCGACGATCCCTGCGACGACCGGACCTGAGTTGATGCCGATCCGCATGCTGAGGGTGTGCCCTTCGAACGTGTGGCGCGCCGTGTGGTCCCGGATGCGCAGTGCCAGATCTGCGATGGCATGCGCGTGGTCAGGTCGGGGTCGGGGCACGCCTGAGGCGACCATGTAGGCGTCACCGACGGTCTTGATCTTCTCGAGTCCGAGTTCCTCGACGAACCCGTCGAACGTCGTGAACACCGAGTTGAGGAGCCCGACGAGCTCGGGAGGCGATAGCCGGGCGGACATCGGGGTGAAATCGACGACGTCGGCGAACAGGACCGACGCATGTTCGTAGTCATCGGCGATCATCCCCGAATCCGCCTTGAGCCTCCTCGCGATCTCTTCGGGGAGGATGTTGTGCAGGAGGTCGTCTGACTGTGCCTGGAAGCGGTTCCGCTGTCGTACGAAATACGCCATGCCGAGGAAGAGGAACGTGGTGACGCCGATCATCGTGGCCGCGATGCCGCCGTCGGTGCCCTCGACCGCCTCGAGCGGCTCGACGACGCTCGGCAGCACGGCACCGAGGATCACCGTGACGGCGAACGCGATGGCCCATAGGACGGCATCCCTCAGCCTCAGGACGATCAGGGCACCGATGACGGAGAGGATCCCGAACAGGATGATCACATCGGACGGAACGAAGCCACCGAGCATGACGGTCGCGGCGAGGACCTCGATCAGAACACCCAGCAGGGCGACATTGACGATCCCGTAGAACCAAGCCGGCTTCCGCCACAGCACGGCGAGCAGCACCAACCCCGCGACCGAGGCGACGACGTCCACCCATGCCACAGGCGAACCCTCGCTGAACTGGGCGGCTGCTGCGTACAGACGGGAGGCCCCACCGAGGACGAAGTACCCGACGACGATCCGCCGCTTGCCTCGACTGCTGTCAGATTCGGTCGTGTCCGCGCCGATGGACAGGACGGAATCCCACCAGCTGCGAATTCGGGAGATCACGGACACCGGCGGACACTACCCGGTCTCCGCTCGACGGAGGACCCGGCCCAATGAGGATGCTCGAAGGGTCAGGTGACGACCATCGCGATTGCCACGAACTGTGCAAGGAAGGCGGCGATCGTGAGTGCGTGGAAGACCTCGTGATAACCGAACCACTCGGGGTCTGGGTTCGGTCGCTTCCGGGCGTAGATGACACCGCCGACCGTGTAGAGCAGGCCACCCAGCGCCACGAGGCCCACCACGGCAACCCCGAAGTCGCCCCAGATCGCAGGCAGGAAGAAGACCGCCACCCACCCGAGAGCCACGTATGAACCCACGGCCAGCCAGCGCGGCGCACGCTGCCACCACACCCTGACCACCAGGCCCACGATGGCGATGGCCCACACCAGTACCAGCATGATGGTGCCGGTGCGCCGATCGCCGAGGGCGGCGGCGAAGGGTGTGTAGCTGCCAGCAATGAACAGGTAGATGTTTGCGTGGTCAAGCCGGTTCAAGAACGCGTTCGTACGCGGACCGCCCGCCCCGAGGTGGTACGCCGCGCTGACACCGAACAGCAGAACGGTGGTCGCGACGTAGACGGCGACGGCGAGGCGCAACCCGGCACTCGGTGTGACGACGAGCAACCCGAGGCCCATCACGAGGGCCAGCGGAGCCGCACAGAAGTGCAACCACCC
>JAWOGV010000008.1:0-5518 GCA_046496605.1 Acidimicrobiia bacterium
TCGCGAAGCGCGGTGCTCGCTTCGATCAGCGGCCGAGCCTCACTTCCGGCAAGGCCTGCGGTGATGGTCTCGGTTGCGCGGTACACGCCGACCTCGGCGATGTTGGCGCGGATGTCGTCCTCGACACCCGTGAGATATTGATAGATGGCGAAGCCGGAGATCGCGGCTAGCGCTACGGCGATGATGAGAACAAGCGTACGCCGGCCCATTTCAGTCGATCCTCCCCATGCTGTGATGCGACTTCATTCCGCGCGAGGTACTGGTTCCCCGCGCGAGCCCGGTCAAGGTTCCCACACCGGCTGGCGCAGGGTCAAGGACCGAAAGTCTACGAGCGGCCGATGCCGCGTTCTTTGAGCTCTTCCAGGATCGCCTCGAGGGACGAGTCTGCAGAGAAGCTTGGCGCTTCTTCCTTTGCCTCGTCATCACGCTCGAATTCCCTTCGGCGCGGACGTGGTGGTTGTTGTTTCTCGCTCCACGACGAACGATCCTCCCAGTCCGGAAGTGCCTGCTTGATCGACAGGCTCACTCGTCGTCTGTCGGCATCGATCTCGGTGACCTTTACCTTTACTTCTTGCCCGATGCTGAGCTCCAATTCGGGGCTTTCGACGTGGTGCGAGGCGATCTCGGACACGTGGACAAGACCTTCGACGCCATCGCCGACGGAGACGAACGCACCGAACGGAACGGTCTTCGTGACCTTCCCGTCGACGATCGATCCGACGTCCGCATCGCGGGCGAACGTCTCCCAGGGATCCTCGGCCGTCTGGCGGATCGACAGCGAGATGCGCTCGCGCCCGTAGTCGACCTCGAGGACCTTCACCTTGACCTTGTCACCGACGGTGACGATCTCCCCAGGATGGTTGACATGGCGCCACGACAGCTCTGAGACGTGGACCAGACCGTCCATGCCACCGAGATCGACGAAGGCGCCGAAGTTGACCACGCTCGACACAACGCCCTCACGGACGTCGCCCTCCTTGAGGTCGGCGAGGAAGGCATGCCGCTGCTCGGCCTGCTCCTCCTCGAGGTACGCACGCCGTGAAAGGACAACGTTGTTCCGGTTGCGGTCGAGTTCGATGACCTTCGCCTCGATCGGCTCGCCGATGAACGGTTGGAGGTCCCGGACCCGCCGCAGGTCCACGAGCGATGCAGGCAGGAATCCTCGGAGGCCGATATCGACGATGAGGCCTCCCTTGACGACCTCGATGACCTGGCCGGTGACCGTTCCGCCCTCGTTCATGAGCTTCTCGATCCGGCCCCATGCGCGCTCGTACTGGGCGCGCTTCTTCGAGAGGACGAGGCGTCCCTCGTCGTCCTCCTTCTGGAGCACGAGGGCCTCGATCCTGTCGCCGACCTTGACGATCTCGTCGGGGTTTGAGTTGTTGCGCACCGAGAGCTCGTACGGAGGGATCACGCCTTCCGACTTGTAACCGATATCGACGAGGACCTCGTCAGGATCGACCCGCACGACGGTTCCGACGACGATGTCCCCTTCCTTGAACTCGAACACCGTTTGCTCGATGGCCGCCGCGAAGTCATCTGCCGACAGGTCGTTCGGGATGTCCCCGATCTGACCGGGGGCGCTGATCGCCGGTCGATCGCCTCGCGGGGCGTCCACGACGGCTGCGGCCGGAACCTCATCCGTGTCGGTGGATTCCGAGGTCTGCGTCGAAGCAACCTGCTCGGCTGCATCCGCGGAATCGTCATCACGGGATGCCCGGTCGACATCCTCGGTCATCGACGTCGTCTCGGCGTCCGCGTCCTCGAGAGGCACCTCAGCCTCCTCGGGTGCGTCAGGTGCGTCGGGTGCGTCGATGGCCTCGGGAGCCGGGGCTGGGGTCTCGGTGTCGGTGGTCGGGGCACCTTCAGCCGTGATGTCGGTCGGATCAGTCGACGCGTCGTCGTCCTCGGGGACGTCGATCGACGCGAGGTCGGTTTCGTTGTCGGTGGGCATGGAAGGGTTGGTCTCCTTGGATACGTAATACATCCTGAGCGCGCGAAGAGGGAGCCAGGACAGCGTCATGGTATCGCACCGATGCACCAACATACAACACGTTCAGGTGACCGGGTGCCACAGGACCGGTCGGGCGCGAGTCAGTGGTGCGCCTCAGCGAGATTCACGCCTGCACCCGTGGCCACCTCGAGGGGAACCCGTAGGTCGACGACGGACCGCATGATCTCGACCGTGGCAGCCGTCACCGGGGCGATCTCGGCCTCGGGGACCTCGATCACGAGCTCGTCGTGGATCTGGAGCACCATCTCCGCTCCCGACCCTTCGGATCTCAGGTGCCGATCGAGCTCGATCATCGCCTTCTTGATGATGTCCGCGGCCGAACCCTGGATCGGGGCGTTGAGTGCCATGCGCTCCCCCATCTGGCGCTCCCTGGTACTGCGACTGTGGAGCTCGGGGAGGTACCTCCTGCGTCCGAGGATCGTCGTCGTGTAGCCGGTCGACCTTGCTTCGTCGACGATGCCGGCCATGTATGCGCGCACGTCCGGGAACTGCACGAAGTACTCGTCGATGTGACGCTGGGCCTCGGACCTGTCGATGTCGAGCCTCTGTGCAAGCCCATAGGCCTCCATCCCGTACAGGAGCCCGAAGTTGATCATCTTGGACGTCCGGCGCATGTCGTCGGTGACATCGGCGAGCGCGACGGCGTTGACCCGTGCAGCCGTCGCTGCGTGGATGTCGACACCGGTCTCGAAGGCCTGGATCAGCCCGGGGTCACCGCTGAGGTGCGCGAGGATCCTGAGTTCGATCTGGCTGTAGTCGGCGACGAGGAGGAGCGCTCCCTCTCGTGCGATGAACGCCCTCCGGATTGCGCGGCCTTCTGCGCTGCGAGCTGGGATGTTCTGGAGGTTCGGCTGCTCCATCGAGAGTCGACCGGTCGCCGCTCCCGTCTGGTTGAAGCGTCCTCGGAGGCGCCCATCGGGTTGCACGAGGGACAGCAGGGATTCGACGTACGTCGAGCGCAACTTGTCGAGCTCGCGGAACGAGAGGATCGCATCGACGATCCCGTGGTCGCTGCGGAGCTTCTCGAGGACCGAGGCGTCCGTCGAGGGAGCTCCCTTCGGTGTCTTCTTCAGGATGGGCAGCCCGAGCTCGTCGTACAGGACGCTGCGCAACTGCAGCGTCGAGTTGACGTTGAACACCCGACCGGCCTCGTGGTGGATTCGCTGTTCGAGGTCGGCGATGCGGACCGAGATGTCGCCTCCATACGATCTGAGGAAGGCGGTGTCGAGGCCGACCCCCACCTCCTCCATCCCCGCCAGGATGACCATGAGCGGAAGCTCGATCGTGTCGAGCAGCTCGAGTGAACCTCTGGCATCGAGCTGGGTCGTCAACGGCTCCACGAGTCCGGCGATCGCCGCTGCCCGACGGGCGGGGCCGACGAGATCGAACCCGGGCTCGTCGAACGACAGCGAGGTCTGGGTTCCGCGCATGGATGGGCCAGCTGTCGCTTCGAGGTCGATGCCGAGCTCTCGGTGCGCGAGCTCGTCCAGATCGGGCGCTCGCTGGGCGGGGTTCACGAGCCACGCCGCAAGCATCGTGTCGAAACCGATGGCCGGTACGGCGAGATCGCTCTCGATGAGCGCCCGAATCACGGGTTTGAGGTCGTGACCGAGGATCGTGCACCGGTCGTCCGACAGCGCGTCGGCCGCGATGTCGAGTGGTACGAAGGTGGCAGGATCGCCGTGGACCACGAGTCCTGACAACGTGTCGTCATCCCACACGGGAGCGACGACCGTCCCCACTCCTTCGAAGGCTCTCGCTGCTTGATCCGGTGTCGTCGCGGTCACGACGTCGATGTCCGCCAACACACCGGCCTCGGAGTCCCCCAGACCGCCCTGGTGGTCCAAGCGGACCCAGAGCGTGCGGAACGCCAGATCGTCGAAGAGCGCGCGCACCCTCTCGCGGTCGAACGGTCGGAGCTCGAGGTCGCCGGCATCGAGTACCTCGATGGGGACATCGCGTACCATCGTCATCAGGGTCCGGTTCAGGAGCACCTGATCGTGCGCTGATTCGAGGTTGTCGCGAAGCTTCGGGCTCAGGTCCCCGAGGTGGTCGTAGAGCTCCTCGAGGCTCCGATACGTGCTGATCAGCTTCGCCGCCGTCTTCTCGCCGACGCCGGCAACGCCCGGGAGGTTGTCCGATGTGTCACCGCGCAGGGCGGCATACTCGACGTATCTGTCCGGTGGGATCCCGTACCGCTCCCGGATCCACGCCGGCGTCGCGTGGACCGTGTCGGAGATACCTCGTCGCGTGTACAGGATCGTGACGTCGTCCGTCGATAATTGGAAGGCATCCCGGTCCCCTGTCACGACGACGAGGTCGTAGCCCTGAGTTCGGCCCCGCTCCACGAGGGTGGCGATGACGTCGTCGGCCTCGTAGCCGGCAACGCTGACCTGGGGGATCTCCATCGCTTCGAGGACGTCCCGGATCAGGGGCAACTGGCTGCGAAAGAGGTCGGGTGCGGCATCACGTGTGGCCTTGTAGGCGGGGTAGGCCTCGGACCGGAAGGTGGGCTCCCTGCGGTCCCATGCGACGGCGATCGCGTCGGGGGCCTCCTCGTCGAGCAGCTTGATCAACATCGACGTGAACCCGAAGACGGCGTTCGTGACCTGCCCCGACGGCGTCGCGAGATCCGGTGGCAGTGCGTAGAACGCTCGATACGCGAGCGAGTGACCATCGAGCAATGCGAGCTTCGCCATGTCCGGCGAGCGTAGCGGTGCAGCGGACCGCGAGTCCGGCTACTCGACCAGCTTCACGGGGTTGCCCTCGATCCGTGCTTCCCAGGTCGTCGTGTCATTCGTCGAACCGGGGTAGTTGTAGTCGATCTTCCACCAACAGTCCGCACCACACACGTAGTCCTCGGGAAGGTCGATCCGTATCGTCACGAGGTGGTTGTTGAACCGGCTCGAACTGGTCGGGATGTCGCACGACCCCAGTGTCCCACCTGGATGCGACGGATTCGTCGACGTCCATGAGCACGAGGGCAGGCCACCCTGGGGGTTGCGGATGCGAAGCGAATGGTTCCCCGATGCATCTCCCGGGTCCCACAGGGAGATCACGAGGTCCTTGCCGGCATGGACGGCGTCCACCTCGGCGAGGTAGAACACCGTGTCCCCGGCTGCGCCGTCGACGTTCGAGTAGATCGCCATCGATCCAAGCCCGTAGATCCTCGGGTTGCCGCCACTCGCCGATGCCCGCAGCGACCATCGGTTGAGTCCGCGCTCGCCGTTGTCGAGCGTGATCACCCGCAGTGGATAGACGCCCGGACCACGGTCGAGGTTCGTCGCAGGGCACATTTCGTCCCACAGTGAGGCCACGCCTCCGGGAAGGACTGCATCGACATCGGCCCAGGTCGTCGCCGCGGTCGCACCCGGCATGTACGCATCGCGGGGCGCATACACGACGGTACACAGAACCTCGTTGGAGTCCGTGGTGTCGAGGGGCGTCGGATCCGGACCGTACAGGATGAACACGGTCGTCGGTCCAGGGCTGGTGCCCTGTGGT
>JAWOGV010000059.1:0-5022 GCA_046496605.1 Acidimicrobiia bacterium
GATCACGCCGGCTGGCACGAAGGGCATGCCCACACCGACCGGCCGCCCACATCCCACGCGTGGATCTCCGTCCCGCATCGGTAGCACGGCGAGAATCGCCGCTTGTACACCCACAGCCGCGCTCGCTTCGGGATCTCGCGTGGGCTTACGACCCCGACGGTCCGTGGATCGGTCGTCACGATCCGGCCGAGACGTTCGCCGATGCCGAGGAGGTCGACGGATCGCTGCCACAGGTCCTCTCGCTCGGCCCATGTGGTCAGGTTGGCAGGGCGGTCAGGGTGGATTCCGGTGAGGAACAGGAGTTCAGAGCGGTAGACGTTGCCGATCCCCGCGATGGCGGACTGATCGAGTAACACGGCTGCGACCGGTCCGCTGCGACGCTCGAGCGCATCGAAGAACCGCTGCGGATCGGCCGCCGGATCGAGTGGGTCGGGCCCGAGCCGAGCCTTCAGATGCTCGACGGCGATCGGATCGAGCAGTTCGCAGATGGTCGGTCCCGACAGGTACACGGCCGCATCGCCGACCAGCGTCAGGCGGGCATTCGGCGACGGAGGCGGCGGTGGCAGTTCCCGATGCACCGTGAAACGCCCGAAGAGCCCGAGGTGGATGTGCAGGATGGGCCGACGGTCCCAGTGGTAGAGCAGGTGCTTGCCGACGGCCTCGATCGCCTCGAGCGTTCCGCCGTCGAGGAGTCCGGCACCCTCGGTGAATCGACCCTGCGGCGACGACACCGCAAGGGGCTCGGAACCGAGTGAGGCAGCCTGGATCCGGGCTGCCCGGTGGATCGTGTGACCCTCTGGCATCAGCGGACCCGGCGGGGAAGCCCGACGCGGACTTCCACGCCGCTGCTCCATCGGATGTGGGCCGCAGGTTCGAGGTCGACGTACCCGGCGCTGGCGAGCAGCGTGTCACGGATGTGGGGAAGCTCGGCCTCGTGGAGCTGCCACGGCGGATGTTCGACGGGTGCGTACCTCAGCGATCCCTTCGGGCCCGACGTGAAGAGACCCCAACGGGCGGTCAGGAAGCGGTCGAGGTCGTCCTGGGGGACCGGCTCGATGCTCGGGCGCACCGTGATGACACCTCCTGCGCCGGATCGTCCGGGCCAGCGGCGTCGGGAGACGTAGCGGATCGTCCCTCGCGATTCGGTGATGTCCATCCTTGCCCACATGTAGGGGAGGGTGTACCCGGTTCGTGCCGTCCACACCGGGATCAGGCGCGACGCTTCGAGGGAGTGGAACCAGACCCCCGGCCTCCCGGAGCGGTCCACGACATAGGTACGGACATTCGTCTCGGGGAAGGTGCCGAGGTACGGGATCCTCGGCATCCCGGGAACCGTGACGCCGACCATGTGGAACGGGACGAGCCCGACCCATGCGGATCCGTCGAAGGTATCGACGGTGAGCCCGTCCGGGAGCAGCGCCTGCACATGGTCGGGCGCGACACGATGGTGGATGAACGTGATGTTCCTCCACTCCTGGAGCATGACGGGCCGCTCGATGCTGTGCGGCGGGCCGCCGGGAGTCGTCCCCTGGATGCCGCTCGATGCGTGTTGCCCGGTTGCGGGATCGTGAAACTCCATCATGGAATCTCCGTAGTGTTCGGCGTCGTATTCGGTGTCGTTCGCGTTTCATCGGGTATACGCACCCGTTCCCGCGGGCGGACGGCTGGAAGGAGCCATGAACGTGAAAACCGCGTGGATCCTCGGGGATCAGCTGTCGAGGTCGGGGACGGCCCTCGCCGGAGCATCACCCACGGACACGAGGATCCTGATGATCGAGTCGTCGTCCGCCATCGGCGGTCGTCCCTTCCATCGCCAGCGCCTGCACGTCGTGCTCGCCTCGATGCGGAGGTTCGCGGAGGAACTCGAGGCCGACGGCTACTCGGTCGACTACCGCGCCGCAGGAACCTTCGGCGAGGGACTCCGTAACCACCGCACGGAGCACCAGCCGGATGAGATCGTCGTGATGGAGGCCACGTCGTGGGACATGCAGGCGATGCTGCGGGGCCTCGATGTCCGCGTCGCCCGCTCGAACCAGTTCCTCTGCCACTACGAGGACTTCGCCGCATGGGCAGATGGTCGCCCCAGGCTCGTGATGGAGGACTTCTACCGCTGGCAGCGGATGCGCCTTGGCTACCTCATGGACGGCGACCTTCCGGCTGGAGGAGCATGGAACCACGACGCTGCGAACCGCGAACCGCCCGATCCGACGGACACCGACTGGCCGGAGCCGCCAGGGTTCATCCTCACCGACACCGACACGGCCGTGATCGACGCCCTGCCGGCCTCGGCGTTCGGTCGTGCGCCCGACGGGTCCTGGGCGACATGTCGCACGGACGCCCTTACCCGCCTCGACCACTTCGTCGAATCCATCCTGCCCCGATTCGGGCCCAACCAGGATGCGATGCTCACGGGCCGGTGGTCGATGAGGCACTCCCTCCTCAGCCCGTACCTCAACCTCGGCCTTCTCCATCCCTCCGAGGTCTGCGACGCGGTCGAGGGGGCGTACCGGGCCGGTCACGTTCCGATCGAGTCGGCCGAAGGGTTCATCCGGCAGGTCATCGGTTGGCGGGAGTACGTCTGGGGCGTGTACTGGCTCTGGATGCCCGAGTACCGGGATTCGAACGGCCTCGACGCCCAGCGTCCGCTGCCGCCCGTGTTCAGCGGGGCTACGACCGAGATGCACTGCGTCGCCGAAACCCTCGCCGCCGTCCACGACCACGGCTATGCGCACCACATCCAGCGGCTCATGGTCATCGCCAACCTCGGCCTCATCGCGGGGATCCGTCCCGTTGAGCTGACCGGATGGATGCGGGACTCGTTCGTCGATGGTGGTGATTGGGTGATGCAACCCAACGTCATCGGCATGGGCCTGTATGCGGATGGGGGCTCGATGGCGACCAAGCCGTATGCCGCAGGTGGCAACTACATCAACCGGATGAGCGACTACTGCGGTTCGTGCCGCTACGACCCCAGGAAGCGAACCGGTCCCGATGCCTGCCCGTACACGACGCTCTACTGGGACTTCCTCGACCGCAACCATGACCGCCTGGCGGGGAACCACCGCATCTCGCGGCAACTCGGTGGCGCCCGACGCCTTGCCGACATGCCCCAGGTGCGTGAACGGGCGCTCGACGTCCTCGACGCACTCGATCGAGGCGAGCTGTGACCCGCACCTATCGTCCGGCGATGCGTACCACCTTCACGAACGGCCCCATCTGGACGGGAACGGCCGATCGACCCGACTGGGTCACGATCGACGGCCCGAGGATCACCGGTCTCGGTGTCGGCCCTCCACCACCCGGCGAGACCTTCGACCTCGATGGACGATCGCTGATTCCCGGCTTCCAGGACGCCCACGTCCATCCACCCATTGGCGGCATGGCGATGATCCGCTGTGAACTCCACGGCGTCGACCCATCGCGCTACGAGGCGACCATTGCGGCGTACGCCGATGCACATCCCGACAGGCCCTGGATCCTCGGTGGCGGATGGCCGATGAACGCCTTCGAGGGAGGCATCGCCCGCAAGGAGATCCTCGACCGCGTCGTCCCTGATCGACCCGTCCTCCTCCACTCGAGCGAGGGCCACGCCGCCTGGGTGAACTCCGCGGCACTGGCGGTAGCGGGGATCGACGGATCGACTCCGGACCCTGCGCACGGAAGGATCGAGCGGGATCCAGATGGGACCCCCAACGGAACCCTCCAGGAGGGAGCGGTCGATCTCGTCGATCGGCACACGCCGCCCGACACCCTCGATGATCTGCTCGAGGCGATCATCGCTGCCCAGGAACACCTGCTGTCGTTCGGCGTCACCGCGTGGCAGGACGCGTCGGTGCGCCCGATCGACCATGCGGCGTACCGGGAACTCGACCGGAGAGGTGACCTCATCGGATCGGTGTTCGGCTCGCTGTGGTGGCATCGGGACCGCGGCACCGAGCAGCTCGGCGACCTGATGGCCATGGCCGGTGAAGGGACGCAGCGGTACCGGCCGAGGGGCATCAAGCTGATGGTGGACGGCGTCATCGAGAACGGCACGGGCGCCGTGTGCGCACCCTACGTCGACAGCGGCGACCACGGGATCACGTTCCTCGACGGCGACCTCCTCTCGGACATCGTGCCGCGGATCATGGCCGCAGGGATCCAGCCCCACTTCCACGCCATCGGGGACTGCGCGATCCGCAGCGCCCTCGACTCCGTCGCCGCCGGGAATCCCGACGACGCCCGGCGCTCGCGACCCCATATTGCCCACATCCACCTCATCGATCCCGTCGACGTGCCGCGGTTCGCGACCCTCGGCGTTGCGGCGAACGCGCAGATGCTCTGGGCCTGCAACGGCGCCACCATGGTCGACCTCACGATCCCCAGACTCGGTCCCGAGCGGGCATCGTGGCAGTATCCGTTCCGGTCCCTTCTCGATGCGGGCGCGCTGGTAGCCGGCGGGTCGGACTGGTCCGTGTCGACTCCCGACCCATTCGCCCAGATGGCGGTCGCCGTGTCGAGGCGATCGGAGCCGGACCAGGAGCCCTTCCTCCCGGATCAGGCGATGACGGTCGAAGAGGCCCTCATCGCGTTCACGCGTGGCACGGCGTTCGTCAACCACGATGAGGAACGCACGGGAACGATCGAAGTCGGCAAGGCAGCAGACCTCGTGGTTGCCTCTGACGATCCGATGACCGTTGCGGACCTCGCGTCGGTGAGGACGGAGGCGACGATCATCGATGGACGCGTGGTCCACGAGCGCTGAGGCAGGGGACCGCCACCGTCGCGTCGACAATCCCGCACCTGAGTGCTTGCCAATCGCTGAACACGACCGGAATACGCGGTGTCGTGGCGTAGGTTGTCGGGACCGTGCGAAACAGAATCGTCCTCCTTGCAGCAGCGATCGGCGTGATCGGCGTGGCCTGCACGTCGACCGGCTACGAGTTCGATGGCCTCGTGCCGACCTCGTCGACGGTGGCCGACTCCGACGGCGTCGCTCCCGGCGAAGGGGTCGTCGTGGCACCGGCTGAGCGAGCTTCGGCC
>JAWOGV010000074.1:0-3390 GCA_046496605.1 Acidimicrobiia bacterium
TGGCCACGTTGGCGTCACGATGCACGATGTGCGTCCTGGCGGAGACACGGACCAATGTCGTATTCGGTTCGGGAGCGCCGGACGCCGATGTGATGATCGTTGGGGAGGGTCCGGGGCAGGCCGAGGACGAGCAGGGTGAACCGTTCGTGGGCCGATCCGGACAACTGCTCGCCTCACTCCTCGGCGAGATAGGTCTCGAGCGATCAGATGTGTACATCGCCAACGTCGTCAAGTGCAGGCCTCCTCGGAATCGGGATCCACGTGCGGACGAGATCGACGCGTGCAAGGGCTATCTCCGGCGCCAGATCCAGCTCGTCGACCCGCTCGTCGTCGTGACCGTCGGCAACTTCTCGACACGGCTCGCGCTCCGCACGGAGACCGGGATCACTCGGCTGAGGGGAGCGGCGTATCCGTGGTGGGGGCGATACCTCGTGCCGACGTATCACCCTGCGGCAGCCCTGAGGGGCGGGGACCGGGTCACCGACGACATCCGTGCGGACCTGCGACTCGTGCGGTCGATCATCGACGGTAATCTCATCGATGCAACGACCGACGGCCTGGTGCGGGAACCCGATGAGGGTCAGCGCGCGTCGATCGACCATCAGCTCGATCTGTTCGGCGGCCAGACATGAACCTCCAGATCTCCACCCACTCACCTGCCGACACCCTGGCGCTCGGTCGCCGGTTCGCGGCCGTCCTCACCGCAGGTGACGTCGTACTGCTCTCCGGGCGCCTCGGATCAGGCAAGACCCTGTTCGCGGCCGGCATCGCTGAGGGCCTCGGCATCACCGAACGCATCACGTCGCCGTCGTTCGTGATCTCACGGATCCATCGCGACGGCTTCCTTCCACTCGTCCACGCCGATGTGTATCGACTCGGAACACAGGCCGAATTCGACGACCTGGAACTCCCTGACGACGCGGCAGACGGGGTCCTGCTCATCGAGTGGGGGAATACCGTGGTGGCCGGTCTCGGGGAATCCCATCTCGTCGTGCGCATCGATGTCGAGCATGAGGTTCGTGTCTTCACCTTCATGCCACAGGGATCATGGACGGAACGAAGCCTGGAGATGCTCACATGAGGATCGTCGCGATCGAAACCGCAACGTCTGCATCATCGGTGGCGATCGGCGAGGACGGTGCCATCAAGGGGATGAGCGTCAACGTCGATCGGAGGGGCCATGTCGGCTTCCTGATGCCTGCGATCGACTTCATCCTCGGTCAGGCCGGATGGAAGCCTCGGGACATCGACGTCGTCGCCGTCGACGTCGGCCCCGGTCCGTACACGGGGTTGCGCGCAGGGATCGCAACGGCCCAGGCCTTCGCCGCTGCGATCGGCGCCCCGATGGTCACGACGTCCTCGCTCACCGTGATCGCCCTTCGGGCCGCGACGGGGAGACGTCGCATCTGGCCCGTCGTGGACGTGCGTCGCGGACAGTTCGCTGTCGCGCCGTTCCGGCCACTTCCCGGTGGGGTCGCCCCCGACGGTCCCCCCGAGATCGTGCGGCCTGCTGACTTCAAGGCGCTCCTCGAGGCCGATGGCTCGGACTCCCTCGTCGTCGGCGATTGGGGATCCCTCCCTGACACGATGTGGACGGGACTCCACCGCGTTCGGCGGGGCCGCCCCCGATATCCGTCCGCCGACACAGTGGTCGAGATCGCAGCGATGAAGGTCCGAAGGGACGACCTCACCCTCGCGGACGAGGTGCGGCCGCTGTACATGCGCGAGCCCGACGTCGACATCAACTGGACGGCCTTCCGCTCCGAGGGAGCGTGGCCGCAATGACTCGTCCCGAGATCCGCGACATGGAGAGGGCGGACATTCCCGCGGTTGCGGGACTCGAGGCGGTGATCTACGCGCAACCCTGGTCACCGAGGGTGTTCTTCGACGAGTTGGCGATGGACTCGCGGGCGTACGTCGTGGCCGTCGACGACGACAGCGTGATCATCGGGTACGGGGGGCTCCTCCTCGTCGAGGACGATGCGCACATCACCACCGTCGCGGTTGCGCCCGATGCCAGGGGTCGGCACGTCGGGACCCACATCATGCTCGCCCTGGTGGAACGTGCCGTTGCGGCGAATGCCCGCCACCTGACGCTCGAGGTGAGGATCACGAACGCTGCGGCGCAGGGTCTCTACGACCGGTTCGGATTCAGCCCCGTCGGCAGGAGGAAGAACTACTACCAGGACGAGGACGCGCTCGTCATGTGGGCGACGGACATCGACACGCAGGACTATGCGGAGCGCCTCGACCGGATTCGCTCCGCCGTGGAGGTCGTGACATGAACGGGCCGCTGGTACTCGGCATCGAGACGAGCTGCGACGAGACAGGTGTCGCCGTCCTGGAGGGGATGGTCGTTCGGAGTTCGGTCCTCGCATCCCAGGTGGAGCTCCATGAGCGCTTCGGAGGAGTCGTTCCCGAGGTAGCCGCTCGCGCGCACGTGGAGGCGATCAGGCCCCTCGTCCATCGGGCGATGACGTCCGCAGGCATCCACCCCGACGACCTCGACGCGATCGCCGTGACTCGTGGCCCCGGCCTCGTCGGCGCCCTGATGGTCGGCTACGCGTTCGGGAAGTCACTCGCCTACAGCCTCGGAACGCCCCTCTTCGGGATCGATCACATGGAGGGACACCTGTATGCCCCGCGACTGTCGTTCGGGGAGTACGAACCCCCTGCGGTCGTCGTACTCGCGAGCGGGGGTCACAGCCAGATCGTCCATGTCAGGGCGTGGGGCGATTACGAGATCCTCGGAGGGACGATCGACGACGCAGCGGGCGAGGCGTTCGACAAACTCGCCCGCTTCATGGGCCTCGGCTTCCCCGGCGGCCCTGCGATCGACCGTGATGCTGAGAACGGTGATCCGTCCGCCATCGACTTTCCCAGGGCACTCAGGGACAGGCCGTTCGACTTCTCCTTCTCCGGCCTGAAGACCTCGGTGGTCACGTACCTCGAGAAGGCACGCGAGGCGGGAACGTTGCCGGCCAGAGAGGATGTGTCTGCTTCCATCCAGGAGGCGATCGTCGACGTCATCGTCGAGAAGACCTTCAATGCCGCCGAGGCGACCGGTGTCGAGATCGTCGGTGGGGGAGGAGGCGTCCTCGCGAATCGCAGATTGCGCACTCGACTCGCCGAGGAGGCGGATCGACGCGGTGTCGGCCTGTTCATCCCTGAGCCCTTGCTGTGCACCGACAATGGGGCGATGATCGCGAGTGTCGGTGTCGACAGGCTCCTTTCGGGAGCGCACGGTGACCACCTGACCGGTGACGTCGACCCCGGTCTGTCGCTGGCGACATGACACCGGGGATCAGGCTCGGAAGGATCCTCGGGGTCCCCGTCGTCGCCGATGCCTCGGCATTCGTCCTTGCGATCCTGTTCGCCATCGTCGTACTC
>JAWOGV010000094.1:0-2637 GCA_046496605.1 Acidimicrobiia bacterium
CGCGCGGACGTCGTGAAGTCGAGATCGCTGCTCCCGCGCGAGAGCAGCGCATCCCTGACGGACCCGCCGACGAGGAACAGCGGATGACCTGCGTCCTCGAATCGGCGCGCGAGGTCGATGACGGCGTCCGTGAGCACGGGTCGCAGCCGATCAGGAATCATGGAGCGCCTCCGACCGGCCACGGTTCGCAAGGGCGTCCACATACTCGTTCCAGCGATACCCGACATGGGCGCGGATCCAGACGAGATCCAACTCCGGCCTCTCCCTGAAGGCCCGATACGCCCGCTTGACGAGATCGAGGTTCTCCACCGGACCGCCCTTGCGTTTCCATCCGTTGCGCTCCCAACCGGCCGCCCACTCGTTGATCGTGCGCACGGCGAGGTTCGAGTCCGAGTAGACGGTGGTCGGTGTGCCGTTGGGTACCAGGTCCACGGCGTTGATCAACGCCTCGAGCTCCATACGGTTGTTGGTCGTCTCGCCGCCGTACCCGTACGCCTCCGCCACGATCCGGTCGTCGACCACATACACCGCCGCCCAACCGCCGGGTCCCGGGTTCGGAACCGAGCTGCCGTCGGTGAACACGCCTGTGGTCGGATCCCCCGGTATCTCCTTCGGCGCGCGGACCCCTCCGCGTGACGCCTTCGAGCCGTCACGGCACGTGCGGCATTGCGCTGGCGTCCAACCGGGGTAGCGATCGACGACCGACTGCGACAAACTGAACGAGTCGCCGCAGTCGCGACACGTGTAATCGGGCATGGCGCGAGGGTAGGCGACGCCCCGATACGAGGCGAGCTCGCCGGATCAGACGAGAGAGGACGGAGGAGGGTTCGAGGACATCACGCCGGTTGCGATCTTGAAGTCCCTGGGTGACGTCACGTGCATGAGTGCATCGGAGAACGACACCTCGCCCGCCTCGTACCTCGCCGTGATCGCCTGGTCGAACGTCTGCATTCCGTAGAAGGCACCCTCTGCGATGGTCTCGTACAACTTCGGCAGCTTCTCTGGATCGATCAGTCGTTCCTTGATCACCTCGACACCGAGCATCAACTCGACCGCAGGCACGCGGCCCTGGCCCTCGATCCTCGGCAACAGCCTCTGGGAGATGATGCCGCGCAGCGATGTCGCGAGCAGCTGACGGACGCGTCTCTGGTGGTACGGCGGGAACGTATCGAGGATGCGATGCACGGTCTCGACCGCGTCGATCGTGTACATCGTCGAGATGACGAGATGACCTGTCTCGGCGGCGATCAACGCAGCGTCGAGCGTCTCCTGGTTGCGGATCTCCCCGACGTAGATCACGTTCGGATCCTGACGAAGGACCGAGCGCATCCCCGCTTCGAACGACTCGGTGTCGACGCCCACCTCGCGCTGGCTGACGATGGAGCGCTTGTCCTTGTGGGTCACCTCGATCGGGTCCTCGATCGTGATGATGTTCGTCCGCCTGTTCGTGTTGATGTAGTCGATGATGGCCGCACACGTGGTCGTCTTCCCCGACCCGGTCGGTCCGGTGACCAGGATGAGGCCATCGTGCTCGTCACAGACCTTTGCAACGGTCTCTGGCAGCCCGAGCTCCGAGAAGGTCTGACTCGAAGGCGCCACAGCGCGAACGACGATGTTCGCGGAGCCCCGCTGTCGGTACGAGTTCACCCGGAACCGCCCGAGACCGGGCTTTCCATAGGCGAAGTCGTAGTCGGTCCGTACTTCGGAGGCTGCGAGCCGCTCGGGCACGAGCTGGGCGAGGAGCTCTTCCGTCGTCTCGGCCGAGAGTACGGGCAGCTCGGCGAGGTGCAGAACGCCGTCGATCCGATACGCGGGCGGAGAGCCCACCTTGAGGTGGAGATCCGATCCCCCTGTCGTGATCAGCTTCGACAGAAGCTCATCGAGCGTTGGCAACTCGTCCATCGGCGGTTTCCTCCCACACGTGTGCAGCCACGTGGGGTATCGGCGGGTTGAAGGCCGTCCTTAAACGACTTCCCAGTACCGCGCCAGCGTCTCGACCGCCAGTTGGACCACGCGCGCGGCCGATCCGGAGATCACGCCGGGAAGCGGCGGCGCATCGGTGAGTCCAAGGGTCCCCGCCACCGTGGCCGATGCCGATGCCGCCATTGCCTGAAGGTCGTATCCACCCTCGAGGAATGCGATGGTCCTCGATGGCCGCACGACCGATGCGAGCGCCGCGGCCATCGCCGCGTAGTCATTCGTCTCGAGCAGCAACCCCCCGAGCGGGTCCAACCGGTGCGCGTCGTAGCCCGCGCTCACCAGGAGCCAGTCGGGAGCGAACTCCGAGACGATCGGAATGACGATGCGCGAGAAGGCGGCGAGATACGACGGCGAACTCGTGCCAGATGGCACTGCGATGTTGACCGTGGTCCCCTCCCCCGGACCGCCACCAGTCTCCGTAACCCACCCCGTCCCGGGATAGAACGGGAATTCGTGGATCGACACATACAGGACATCGGGATCCCTGTAGAACGTCCGCTGGGTCCCGTTCCCGTGATGAACGTCCCAGTCCACGATCGCGACCCGCTCCCCCAGGCCCCTGAGGTAGGAAGCGGTCACGGCGACGTTGTTGAAGAAGCAGAAGCCCATCGCCTGGGCGCGCTCTGCGTGGTGCCCCGGTGGACGGACAGCGACGAA
>JAWOGV010000114.1:0-4680 GCA_046496605.1 Acidimicrobiia bacterium
CATGGACATCCTCGAAGGCCAAGGAAGTGCGGTGTCTGGGGTGAGGCGGGGTGTGGTTGATCTGCATGTCGATCTTGACACGTTGGTGGGGTTGAACGACCGTGCCGGAGAACTCGCCGGATACGGCCCCGTCGTCGCCGACATCGCCCGCAAAGTCGCCGCCAACGGGACTGAGGCGCAGTGGCGGTACACCGTCACCGACCCCGACACCGGAACAATCATCGACACCGGAACCACCCGACGCCGCCCCACAGCACGCCAGCGGCGAGACGTCCAGGCCAGGGACCGCACCTGTGTCTTCCCCGGATGCCGCATGCCCGCACTCGCATCCGACCTCGACCACCGCATCCCATGGGCAGAAACCCGACGCACCACCACTTCGGACCTCGCACCCCTGTGTCGGCACTGCCACCGCATCCGACACCGATCCAACTGGCAATACCGGCGCCTCCCCGACGCGACACCCGAATGGACCACCAAAACCGGACGAACCTACGTCACGCGGGGTCGATCTCCCTGACCACGGCGAACCGTCGCTACCCGCGCTCGTCGCCCTCGAGGAACCGCTTCAGCACCTGATATGACGTGTCGAGGTGCTCGATCGGGACGTACTCCCCCACCTGGTGTGCCTGGGCCACCAAGCCGGGGCCGTAGTTCACGGCGATCGCTCCACGGGATGTGAGGCGTGCCACGTCCGTCCACCCCTGCTTGGCGTTGCGGCCGGTGCCGGCAATCGCCTCGAGGCGCCTCACCTCGGGGTGATCGGGGAAGGCGCCTCCTGCTGGTGCTCGGTCCGTGATGGTGACCTCATCTGCCTCTGCCGTGAGGGCCCTGAGCCGGGCGATCGCGTCGTCGATCGAGTAGATCGGAGGGAAGCGGTGGTTGAGGTTGATCGTGAACTCGGGAGGGATGATGTTGTTCGCGATGCCCCCGCTGGCCTTGGTGACCGAGAAGACCTCGCGGTATTCGAGACCATCGATGTCGACGAGGTCCGGTTCGAGGTCGTCGAGCTTCTTCAGCCAGGCACCGGCCTTGGTGATCGCGTTCTCCCCGAGCCACGGCCGCGCCGAGTGGGCGCTCTTCCCCTTGAACACCACCGTTGCATTGAGGACACCGTTGCAGCCCATTTCGACGTTGAGGTCCGTGGGTTCGAGCACGATCGACAGATCGGCATCGAGGAGCCACGGCGCCGCGTCGAGGACACGCTCCATCTCGTTCCCCGATGCCGGCCCCTCCTCCCCTGCATAGAACACGCACACCAGCGAACCGACCGGATCGAGGGTGTCGTCCCCCAGCAGCTCGATCATCACGGACACGCCTGCCTTCATGTCGGTGGCACCGAGGCCGACCACGCGATCCTCCTCGATCCGAGCCCTGGGGTCACCCTGGACCGGGACCGTGTCGAGGTGGCCATAGAGGACGTAGAAGGGCTCACCGGGTCGGGGTTGGCCGACGATCAGTGAGTTCCCGATCCGTTCCACGGGGTGGGCTCCCGAGAACCGCATCGCGAGGAGGCTGCACAGGGCGTCCTCGTCACCGGTCACGGACGGGACATCGATGATCTCGACGAGGGTGTCGACGATGCTCACGAGCGCCTCACACCGGCACCTCGAAGGTGCGGAGTGCATCGTTGAGGCTGGTCTTGCGGTCCGTCGACTCTGTCCGCAGTCCGATGATCAGCGCACACTGGAGGTCGTAGGTCCCCGCAGGGAAGGTCTTCGGCCGCGTGCCGGGGATGACCACACTGTTCGCAGGGACCCGGCCGCGGAACTCAACCGGTTCCGGCCCTGTGACGTCGATGATCGGCGTCGATGCCGTGATCGTCGTGTTCGCCCCGATGACGGCGCCGTGCTCGATGAGGGTCCCCTCGACGATGATCGACCGGCTTCCGATGAAGGCACCGTCCTCGACGATGACGGGGCGGGCTCCGGGCGGTTCGAGGACACCGCCGATGCCGACACCGCCACTCAGGTGCACATCCCTGCCGATCTGGGCGCACGAACCCACCGTTGCCCACGTGTCGACCATGGTCCCGCTGCCGACGTACGCGCCGATGTTCACATACCCGGGCATCACGATGACCCCTGGCTCACAGAATGCCCCGTACCGCACGGTGCCGGGCGGAACGACACGCACGCCCTGGCCTGCGAGGTCGGTCTTCGTCGGGATCTTGTCGTGGTACTCGAATGGCCCCGCCGTCGTCGTCGTGAGGCCGGACAGACGGAAGTACAGGATGATCGCTTCCTTGATCCACGCGTGCACCGTCCAAGCCCCGTGGTCCGGCGAATCACCGTCACCGGATGCGTCCGTGTCTGGGACCTTGGATGCGACCCTGATCTCACCGCGATCGAGGGCCGCAATGGTTCGCTCCACGGCGTCCAGGGCATCGGCGGCCTCGATCCTGCCCTCGTAGGCGGCTTCGATCATCTCGCGGTCGGTCATCCGAGCGCCTCCCTGAGCGCCTGAGCTGCCGCTTCGCAGTCCTCGAGGGCGGGGACGAGGGCGAGGCGGATGTATCCCTCACCGCCCTCACCGAAGTACGTTCCCGGAGACACGACGATGCCGTGCTCGAGGAGGAGGTCGGTGATCGCGAGGTCGTCACCGACCGCGACCCACAGGTACAGACCGGCACGGGAGGCCACGATGGGCATCCCCACGTCGGTGAAGGCCCGCTCGAGGATCCGACGCTTGGCCGTGAACACCTTGCGCCTGTCTGCAGCGTGGCCGTCATCGCCCCATGCCGCGACGGCAGCGGACTGGACGAAGTCGGCTGAGGCGGTCCCTGTCGTGGATCGCAGCGACTTCAACGCCGAGATCGCCGCTGCATCGCCGACGATCGCACCGGATCGATAGCCGGTCATGCCGGAGCGCTTCGACAGCGACAGGTAGACGAGTACGTCGGACATGGCGTCGCCTGCGACCTGGAGCACCGATCCCGGCCCTTCGGGGAAGACCTCGTCCTCGTAGGTGTCGGCGTAGCACTCATCGGAGAGCAGCAGGGCACCGGAGCTCCTGGCCGCACCGACGAGGTCCTCGAGGTCGTCGAGGGAAGTAACGGACCCCGTCGGGTTGTGCGGCGTGCACGTCCACACGAGCGCCGCCCGCTCCCACGCCTCGGGAGGGATGTCGGATGCCCTCATCACGAAGTCACCGGAGAGCACCACCCTGTGGAGCTCGGCTCCGGCGAACATGGCTCCCCTCTCGTACACGGGGTACCCGGGTGAGGGGAAGACGACGAGATCACGGGCGTCGCGGTCCACGAAGGCGAGCGGTGTCGAGAAGATCGCTTCCTTCGAACCGCTCGTGGGAATGACCTGGGTTGCCGGATCGACGCTGACACCGTGACGACGCCACAAGTAGTCGGCCACCGCGACCCGCAACTCCTCCTTGCCTGCCGTCGTGGGATACTGGCTGATCTCGGGCACGCCCTCGCGGAGGGCGTCAGCGATGAACGACGGGGTCGGTTCGATGGGGTCGCCGATGGAGAAGTCCACGACGGGCAACCCTGCTCGGCGGCGCGCCGCAGCACGTTCCTGAACGGTGGCGATCGGGTAGTTGCCGAGTTGCTCGAGAACCGGATTCATGCGCATGCCGGCACGGTACCGCATCGACGGGCATCGTTCGCCACATGCGCCCATAGGATCCCTGCCATGACGACCACCGGCTATCGCATCGTCTACACCCTCCTCGGGCTCGCATTCGCCGGGGTGATAGCCGGTGCAGTCTTCCTCATCCCCGCAGGGGACCCGACCGTCCTTCCCGATGCCGTCGAGTCGTTCTCACCGGGTGAAGGGGACCTCGTCGTCCAGCCGATCAAGGTCCTTCTCGACCTCAGGGCGAACTACGACGCCCGATTCGTCATCGACGGCATCGCGATCCCACCCGAGCAGGTCGACAGCATCCTCGAGACAGGACGACATCAGTTCGAACCCGGGACCGGCAAGGTCATCGAACGGTGGACGCCCGGTGAGCACACGGTGGTCGCCACCTACATCGGTGGAGCGAACAACACCGACAGCGGAACCATCGTCTGGACATTCCGGATCCAATGACTAGAAACCCATGATCCCGAATTGGTGATCATGAGGGATCCCTTCCAACTCGCAAGGAGCACACGGTGACTGACACCCATACCTACGATCCCGACGCCTGGCATCCGGCCGTCGCCGGGCTGGTTGCCGGTGCGATCGCAGCCATCGTGGCAGGGATCCTCTCCGCGATCCTCCGCAGCCCGGACGAGGTGGTTGCCAACAGCCTCTCCGTTGCGCTCACGTCGTTGGCCCTCGGGGTCGTCGCCGGAGCGCTGTGGCGTCGCATTCGCCTCGCGGACAACGCGAAGCGCCTCTTCGGATGGGGCATGGCCGGGGGTTGGTTCGTGTCGATGCTCGCGGTCACGATCGTCGACCAGACCGTTCTCTCGAACCTCGTCGCCTATGCCGCCCCGATCGCGGCGATCATCTTCATCACGCTCGGATTCCTCGTGCCGGTCCTGTCGACGGTCACCGCTCCGCGATGGATCGCTCTCGTAGCCGTCCTCGCTGCGATCGTCGTGGGCGTCGGCCTCTTCGGACGCGGCAACGTCGCCTCCGGCGAGCTCTCCCTCGACGATCTCGAGACCGCGACGACCACCTCAGTGACGTTGTCCTCGGTGACGACCACATCGCTCGGTGGGGAATCGCC
>JAWOGV010000152.1:0-3891 GCA_046496605.1 Acidimicrobiia bacterium
GGAGTCGAGCGCGCAGCCGAGTACGTCGTCGAGGAACTCCTGGTGCGATACGTAGGGGCTCGCTGTGATCGACAGGGCCGAGGAGGCAACGACAGCCGATCGAGCGAGCGATTTCGGTGACGGGAGGTTGACCAGGATGAGCTTTCGAAGCCCCGCCCACATCTCATCCGCCTGCTCGTCCCTACTCGCAACCAGTCGGATCGACACGGAGTCCCCCATGTCGACGAGTGTCGGGTACACGGTCACCGGATGCCCGCTTGCCGAGACGACCACTGCGTCGGGAAGCGACCCGAAATCCCAGTTGACGACGCCATCGCGTTCGAGTGGATGGCCCGACTCCCCGACAGCGGCCCGTGCGAGGTCCCTCATCTCCGCACGAAGCACCGCCAGGTCGCGTCCTTCTGCGACGACGGTTCCATCGCCCTCGACGATGCGAAACCTCGGCCACAGGTGGTCGGGTACGCGCGTCGGGTCGAAGTCATCCGGCGCGATGACGTGACCACCAGCCCTGGTCAACTCCCTGGCGAGGGTTTCGAGGAGGGGGCCGGATGTCGGATCGAGGCGCTCGGCGAGCTCGGTGCTCGTCGCGCCGAGTGGTGCGAAACGGCGCCTGTGGTGCTTGGGGAGCGAGCGGAGCAGCGCATCGATCAGATCCGCACGGAATCCCGGGATCGTCCACTCGAAGACCGTCGGGTCGATCCGATCCAGTGCACCGACCGGGATGTCGACGGTCAGGCCATCGCTGTCGCTGCTCGTGTCGAACTCGTAGGCCAGGTCGAGGACGAGGTCGCCGTAGTCCCACTCAGCAGGAAAGGCTGCTTCGTCGACGGACGCGGCTGTCGCCGCGATCAGGTCCTCGATGGTCAGATCGAGGAGATCGGGGCGATCGCTCCGTGCGTCCCTCCACCAGCGATCGAACGTCGCAACCGACGTGACCTGATCAGGGATGCGCAGGTCGAAGATCGCCGCGAGCTCGTCGTCCGGGATGAGGAGGTCCTCGCGTCGCTCCCTGGTCTCGATGTCGATCACCTCGGAGATCCGTGCGTCGTTGTGGGCCGCGAACGCGTGGTGCGTCTCCCACTCACCGGCGACGAGAGCGTGCCTGATGAACAGCCTTCGAGCCAGGTCCGGGTCGAACCGGTCGAGCTGCACGATCCGGTCGCTCGAGATCGTCATCCCCAACAGTGTCACCGTCTCGCGCGCCACGGCAGAACCCCGAGGTGCGTCCCACCACGGGTCCGAGAGCGTCCGTGTGATCAGGTGAGCTCCGACGCGCTCGATCATGGCGGGATCAATGGCCGCCACGCCCGCCGCCCAGGTGCGCGTCGTGGTGACGAGTTCGGCGGCCATCACCCATTCCGGAGCGGCCTTGAAGAGGACGGATCCCGGTCGGATCGAGAAGGTCATTCCCCGCGCCCCACGATATCCCCACCCGTCGGGATCCTTCTTGCCCACGTGGGAGAGAAGGCCGGCGAGGATCGACTCGTGGATCAGCTCCGGCGTTGCGGGTTCACGGTTCGGTGCCATGCCGAGGTCCGCGACCACCCGTCGTAGCTGGGCCCTGATGTCCTGCCACTCCCGCACGCGGCGCCAGCTCAGGTACTCCTTGCGGCACATGGTGCGGAACTGGTTCGACGTCAGTTCGTCGCGCTGGGCCCGTATGTGGGCCCAGAGGGCCAGCAGCCCGGTCAGGTCCGAGGCCGTGGCCATGAAACGGCGATGCATCTGATCGGCCGCCTCCTCCTTCCCAAGGGGTCGTTCCCTCGGGTCCTGGATTGCCAACGCACTGACGATGGTGAGCACCTCGTCGAGGCACGCATTGTCGTTCCCCGCCAGGATCATCCGCCCGAGCCTCGGGTCGAGGGGCAACCGGGCGAGTGTCACCCCGATGGGTGTCAGCCATTCCCTGACGCCTGGATCGGCATCGGTGATGGCTCCGAGTTCGTGGAGCAACCCGATGCCGTCCTTGATCGAGCGGGTGTCGGGCGGCTCGATGAACGGGAACCCTTCGATGTCCCCCAAACCGAGCGCGGCCATCTGGAGCATCACGGAGGCCAGATTCGTCCGCCGGATCTCGGGATCGGTGAACTCGGGCCTGCCCTCGTGGTCGTCCTCGCCGTACAGGCGGATGCACACCCCGGGCCCGAGCCGACCGCATCGCCCGGCTCGCTGGGCCGCCGATGCCTTCGAGATCGGCTCGATCGGCAGTTGTTGGACCTTGGTGCGGCGTGAGAATCGGGACATCCGCGCCATGCCCGTGTCGACGACGTACCGGATCCCGGGGACGGTGAGCGAGGTCTCGGCGACGTTGGTGGCGACCACGATCCGTCGCCCCGTGTGGGAAGCGAACACCCTGTGCTGCTCTGCGAGGGTCAGTCGCCCGAACAGGGGCAGGACCTCGGTGTGTCGGAGACGCATTTCGGTGAGCGCGTCGACGGCGTCGCGAATCTCCCGCTCGCCGGCACAGAAGACGAGGATATCCCCCGGTCCCTCATGGGTGAGCTCCGTGACGGCGTCACAGATCGCCTGGGTCTGGTCCCTGGGTTCACCGATCCGGTCGTCGAGGCTGTCGGCGAGAAGTGGTCGATATCGCACCTCGACCGGATAGGTGCGCCCCTCGACCTCGATGACCGGAGCGCCGAAGTGCTCGGCGAAGCGTTCGGTGTCGATCGTGGCCGAGGTGATGATCACCTTGAGGTCGCTTCGGCGGGGGAGGAGCTGGAGGAGGTACCCGAGGAGGAAGTCGATGTTCAGCGACCGCTCGTGGGCCTCGTCGATGATGATCGTGCTGTACCTGGTGAGCCGAGGGTCGCGTTGGAGCTCGTTGAGCAGGATCCCGTCGGTCATGACCCGCACACGGGTCGAGGCATCGACCCGATCCGTGAATCGCACCGAGTACCCGACGAGGCCACCGACCTCGACTCCGAGCTCGGACGCCACACGCTCTGCGATGGACCGGGCCGCGATCCGTCGCGGCTGGGTGTGGCCGATCAGGCCTGAGGTCCCGCGGCCTGCCTCGAGGCACATCTTGGGTAGCTGGGTGCTCTTGCCGGAACCCGTCTCACCCGCAACGATGATGACCTGGTGGCGCGCCAGGGCGTCGAGGATCTCGTCCCGCCACTCGACGATGGGGAGATCTTCGGGATACGTGATCCGGGGATGCGCCTCCGATGAACGGCTGCGCGGTGGTTCGGCCATGGTCCTGGGAGGGTAAGGAATCCCTCGAACAGGGCGCTACGACGGTGCCTTGACCGCGGCGCCTGCCTTCCACACATGGGTGACCCGACTCGGATCCCCCCAGCCGGAACTGTCGTCCAAGGGGTTGAAGTCGAGTGCGATCACGTCCGCGTCTGCGCCTTCTGCGAGCCGCCCCGAGTTCGGCGCCTGGGGGCCGAGGGTCTTCGGGCCGTTCACGGTCGCAGCCTCGAGCGCCTCGAGCGCCGTCATGCCGGCGTCCTGGAGGAGCTTGACCTCGAGGCCGTTCCTGCCGTACATGTCCCCGCTGACGAAGATGTCGGTGCCCATCGCGATGGTCACGCCCTTGGCGACGGCGAGCTTCATGGCCTGCGCCTGGGCATCGGCCACCATCAGGCCCTTCTCGTACGCATAGCGCGGGAGCTTGTCGGCCTGGTGCAGGAGCTCCTCGACGACGAACCTGGTCGGCACGTAGATCGACCCGGTCTCGAGCATGAGATCGGCCGCCTCCTCGTCGAGGAACGAGCCGTGCTCGATCGTCCTGACCCCGGCGCGAAGCGCGGCCATGATCCCGGCTTTTCCGTGGCAGTGTGCGGCGACGACGCGCTCGGCGCGAGCTGCCTCCTCGACAATGGCAACGAGCTCGTCGTGTGAGAACTGCTGGTGCATGGGATGGTCGACTTCTGACATCACGCC
>JAWOGV010000221.1:0-3919 GCA_046496605.1 Acidimicrobiia bacterium
AGAAAGTGACGTATATTTTGAAGGAAGTGCAATTCAGTTAAGGTGGCGGGCGTGCTGGAACAATTGCTCCGCCTCTGTCAGGTTGCCACGTCGCAGCACCACCCGCCCCAGGGCCTGCGCCGTCCAGCCTTCCAGCCAGAGGTCGGCGGCAGCCGCAGCATTGGTTAAAACCTGGGTGAAGATGGCTTCGGCGGCTGCCCAATCCCCCTCAATGCGAGTAGCCAATCCTTCATAAATCATGGTTCTAGTCACCATGGCTTTGTATCCCATTTGGTGGAATAGGGCACTGGCCATCTACGCCGCACCGACGAGGGCCTCTTTCAAGGGTGCACTCGTGCACCGACTCATCGCCAGGCACCTGTCGAGCGGCCCGATCGACGATGGAGAACTCGCCCTCGTATGTCGTCAGGAGACGGGAGCGAACCTGAACTCGCAGCTCGCAGGCGTCGGTCTGAAGCCGAGCGAGTTCGATGCCGTGGTGAACGAGGTCCGTGAGTTGTACCAACGCTTCGCGGCGCTCCCCATGGACGGTGTGGCAACCCCGGAGGTCGCGTTCGAGGACGAGGTAGGCGACGGGATCGTCCTTCGCGGCCGCATCGACGCGGTATTCACGGGCGACGACGGTGCCAGGATCGTCGACTGGAAGACGGGAGCAGACCTCGGGGACGATGTGGCGTCCCAGCTCGCGTTCTACGCCATGGCGTGGGAGCGATCATCCGGCGAGCTGCCGGCGGCCACCGAGGCGATGTCGCTCGTCTCGGGCGAACGGCTCACGACCCACCCGTCCGCTGATGACGTCTCCGCGACGGCTGCAGCGGTCGCAGAGATGGTTGGCGTGCTCCGGGAGGCGGGCAGGACCGGGCAGGACCTCGATCGCACCGCAGGGCCCCATTGTCGGTGGTGTCCCGTCCTCGAGGACTGCCCAGAGGGTCTGGCGGCACAGGGCATACTCGACTGACGACACGGTGGCCCTGGGAGGTGACCATACTCCCGGCGATGCCGCGCACACTCCTGTCACTCCACGCCCATCCCGACGACGAGTCCTCCAAGGGTGCGGCAACCGTGTCGCTCTACGTTGCGGCAGGTGTGCGAGCCGTACTCGTCACGGCGACAGGAGGGGAGGCAGGCGACATCCTGAACCCTGCCATGGACACCCCGGAGATCGCGAGTCGGCTGCCCGAGGTGCGTGCGGCCGAGCTGGAAGAGGCTGCTGCCATCATCGGATACGACGACGTCGTGCTCCTCGGATACCGGGATTCGGGTATGCCGGACTCCGATGACAACGCGAGGCCCGAGGCGCTGTGCAACCAGCCACATGACGTCGTCCTCGAGCGCCTCGTGCGAATCGTTCGGGCGGTCCAACCCCAGATCGTGCTCGGCTATGACGACCACGAGTTCTATCCCCACCCCGACCACCTTGCGATCCACAGGCTCTCGCTCGATGTTTTCGGCGCCGCCGCGGACGAAGAACGGTTCCCGGACGCCGGCCCACCGTGGCAGATCGGGAAGCTGTACGCACCCGTGTTCACCGGGGACCGCATCGGTGCCCTCCACGTCGCGATGCTCGAGCGCACCGGACGTTCGCCGTACGCTCATTGGATCGAGCGAATGGATCCCAACAACGGCTTCGAACGTCAGATCACCCGCATCGACGTCACCGGCTACGTCGAGCGGGGAAGGGAAGCACTCCGTGCCCACCGAACGCAGGTCGATCCCGATGGATTCTGGTTCGAAGTGCCCACAGAGCTCGTGGAGGAGGTGTATCCGTGGGAGGACTTCGAGCTTCTCGCCTCGTCGGTGCCCGTCAGAGAGGGTGAAACGGACCTCTTCGAGGGTCTCGTCTAGCGTCAGCGCCGAAACCTGTGGTGGAATGGGATCGTGACGTCGATCGCCGACTTCCGCCGGACGCTTGCCTCGGTCCCGCGCGTCGCTCTCGACACCGACGATCTCCGGGTCCTGACCGACTCGCTCAACTCCCTCGATGCCCTCGAACGGATCGATGTCGTGCCGACGACGGTCGCGATCGTCGGGAGCTCAGGGTCCGGGAAGTCCTTGATCGTCAACGCGGTCGTCGGTCACGACGTCGCGCCGGTCGGCGTCGTGAGGCCAACGACGACCCGCGCAACCATGTACGGCGGCTCGGGCCCGGTGTCGCTCGCCTCGCGGTCGGAGTACGTCCACGTCCCCTCGATGCGTGCCGGTCTGCTCATCATCGACACGCCCGCGTGGGAGCATGATCCACAGGCAGTGCGGGCGGCGGTGGTTGCGGCGGACCTCATCGTCGTGGTGGCGACGCCGTCGCGATATGCGGACGCCTCGTTTGCCGCACTCCTCGATGAGATCCCTGCCAGGCGACCCTCGGCAGTGGTGTTGAATCGGATCGCGGTCGCCGACCGTGATCGCGATCCGCTCGTCGTGTCGGTTCGCGAGACACTCGGTGCCGAGGTCATCCAGCTCGATGAGGGTGGGGACGTCATCGATGCTGTCGGTGACCTGCTCGACGCACTTCCGATCGACTCCCAGGGATACCAACGCGCAACCGTGTTGCGAAATGCTGCGGCAGCGGGTGGCCGTTTCGTAGCGAAGGCGATTGCATCGAGCGCGGCGGAGCTCGCACGCCTGGAACGAACCTTGGCGGGCGTGGGGGATTCGACCTTCTCTCGCACCGTGTTCACCGTCTACGACGACTGGCACCTGACGAGGAATGAGCTCGCCGCGGAAGCTCGCAGGGCCATCGATCATCTGGACGGGCAGATCGTGGGCGACCCCGGCCCCGATCTCGCCTCCCGGATCCGGAGTCGGCTCGCCCCCTTCGATGCCGAGCGCGTCACACGCGACCTCGATGCGTGGATGCAGGGGTGTTGCGACGTGTTCCGCGACGAGGCGAGGGTCAGGCTGTGGAAACGCTCCGCACACGAGATGCTGGACCGCTTCGGATGGCGCAGATCGATCAATTCGTCCGTCGAGGTACCGGGGCGCATGCGACGGGTCATGGGCAACCGGATGGTTGCGACCGCCGCTGCGTGTCGGTCCGACCTCGAAGCCGTTCTCGACGGCGCACTCGCTCGTCGCAGGGCGGAATGGCTCGACGCCGTCGCCGAACTGAATTCGTACGCTCCCGGCGACCTGTTGGCGTTGTCGGAGGAGTTCAGATCGGTGTCGAGCCGTGGCTGATGTGCGATCGGTGCTCGACGCCTTCGACCTGGCGATCGCCCGCGGCGAAGCCGTGCTCGACGAGGACACCACACGGTCCATGACGATCCTCGCGTCGCGGCTTCGCACGCGTGCAGGCTTCATCGGTGACGTCCTCGTCGTGGCGCTCGCAGGGGGCACGGGATCGGGAAAGTCGTCCCTCCTGAACGCCATCGTGGGTGAGGAACTCGTGGAGACGGGGGTCGTGCGTCCGACGACGTCTGATGTGCTCGCCGTCTTCAGGGACGATCCGTACGTGGATCTGGGGCCACTGTGGACCGCCCTCGGCATCGAACGTCACGTCGCCCACGATGGCGCGGCATGCCTCGTGCTCGTGGATCTTCCCGATTACGACAGCACGGTCGAGGCGCATCGACACATCGTGTCCGAGGTGCTCCCCGTCGTCGATGTCGTGGTGTGGGTCCTCGACCCCGAGAAGTACGCAGATCCGATACTGCATGAGGGCTTCCTGTCATCAATGACGAGGTACGAGGAGCAGTTCCTCTTCGTGCTGAACCAGGTCGACCGGCTCGGTGACGAGTTCGAGTCGGCCATCTCGAGCCTTCACGGACACCTCACGGACGACGGGTTCGCCTCGCCGCGCGTCGTGGGTTCGATCGCCGCAGACGTCGAGACCTCGGACATCGCGGACCTCGTTGGAGCCCTCGCCGATCGTTGGGACACGAAGTCGGCGGCGATTGCGAAGCTCGCCCTCGACACCCGGTCA
>JAWOGV010000232.1:0-2841 GCA_046496605.1 Acidimicrobiia bacterium
CGCCGAAGACCGCGAGGGCATCACGTGGGCATCGATCGAGTCCGTTCGAGGCCCGCCTCGCTCGCCGTTTCCGGAGCCACTCGCGTCCCGGCAAGGAATGATCGGCACCAGGAGGCGGAACGGCGCGGTCGGGCCGGCGACGATGGCGATGTCGCCAGCCATCACATGACATCACGGCGGCCGGTGGTGATCCGGCATCGTCTACGCTGAGGGGTCGTGACCGCATCGCTTCGCGCCCTGCTGGATCGATGGCACCGAGAACTCGACCTTCCCCTCCCCGGCCGGTTCGTCGTGCCTGCGCCCGCGCGCGCGATCGTGCTGGCGGCAATGGCGCATCGATGGCAGGGTCCGGTCCTCGCCATCGTCGCAGGCGAACGTGAGGCAGAGGACCTCGTCGACGATGTCGGGCTCTTCACCGATGCCGTCCATCACCTGCCGGCATGGGAGACGCTGCCGTTCGAGCACGTCTCACCCAACATCGCCACCATGGCCAAGCGCGTCGAGGCCCGCCATCACCTCGAAGCAGATGGCCCTGTCGTCGTGGTTGCCTCCGTTCGCGCCGTCACCCAGAGGATCTCCCCGTCGACGATCACGCCCATGCACCTCGAGACAGGGGCCGAGGTCGGGTTCGACTCGCTCGTGGAAGGGCTCGTCGCGTTCGGGTACACCAGGGTCGACAGGGCCGAGGCGCGAGGCGACATCGCCGTGCGGGGTGGCATCGTCGACGTCTTCCCACCCAGCGCCGAGAACCCGTACCGGATCGACATGATCGGCGACGAGGTCGACTCGATCCGGAGCTACTCGGCCGTGACCCAGCGGTCGATCGACGATCTCGAACGGATTGCGGTCCATCCTGCACGCGAGGTGCTGCTCGACGCCACGATCCGAGGGCGTGCCTCAGAGCTGCTCGTCGACGCTCCATGGGCATCGGACAGGTGGGACAGGATCGCCAACGGTGTCACCTTCCAGGGCATGGAGTCGTGGCTGCCATGGCTCGCGCCTGCTCGGACGGTTCTCGACTCCACCTCGGCGAGGGTTGTCCTCTTCGACCCCCCCCGATGCGCCGACCGAGCGGCGGACCTGATCACCGAGGAAGCGGATCTCGCCGCTGCCCTCGCAGACACCTGGGGGTCCGGCTCCCCTGACGCGGGGGACCATCCGCCCCTGTACCTCCCACTCAGCACCGACCCCGTGGCAGACCGTCTCGTCGAGGCTCCTTCCCAACCATCCGGTCCTGCCGACGAGGGCTACGAGATACGCGGCATCGACGGTGTCCCCGGTGATCCCGAGTCGATGGCCCGTGCCATCAACCTCCTGCGAGAGCGCGGGATCGACGTCGTCGTGGCGATGGACGGCGAGTCCGCAGCGAAACGGGTCGCAGGACTTCTCGGCGAGCACGGCGCCGATCTACCGGTGGTCGACATCCTCGCGGCACCCTCGACTGCCGTGACGCACCACGGAATCCACAACGGGTTCGTCTTCCCGGCCATGCGGGTCGGCGTGATCGGCGAGCGCGAGGTCGCCGGTCGCAGGCGTGCGCACAGGACATCCGGGCGCGGAACGCGACGGCAGCTCGGCGACGCGTACCGGGACCTCGCGCCGGGCGACTTCGTCGTGCATCACCATCACGGCATCGGACGGTTCGCAGGACTCGTCCATCGGGACATCGCGGGAGCTGAACGCGACTACCTGCTCGTCGAATATGCGGGTGAGGACAAGCTCTACGTACCGACCGATCAGCTCGGCGCCATCACCCGATACTCGGGAGGCGAGTCCCCGAGGCTCTCGCGCATGGGAGGAACCGATTGGAGCCAGACGCGCTCGAGGGTTCGAAAGGAGGTTGCCGTGGTCGCCGACCAGGTCGTCGAACTGCACCGAAAGCGTGCAGCGGCGGTCGGTCATGCATTCGGCGCTGACACACCATGGCAACGGGAGTTCGAAGCATCGTTCCCATACGAGGAGACGCCGGACCAGCTCGAAGCGATCATCTCGGTCAAGGCCGACATGGAGACCGATACGCCGATGGATCGCCTGATCTTCGGCGATGTCGGCTTCGGCAAGACCGAAGTCGCCATCCGTGCGATGTTCAAGGCGGTCCAGGACGGGAAGCAGGCAGCGATGCTCGTTCCGACGACGCTCCTGGCCCAGCAGCACAACGCAACGTTCACGGACCGCTTCGCCCCGTACCCGATCCGTGTCGAGATGCTCTCGCGATTCCTCACGACAGGTCAACAACGGGCCGTGGTTCGCGGGATTGCGGACGGCTCTGTCGACATCGTCGTGGGCACGCATCGACTGCTGTCGGACGACATCGCGTACAAGAACCTCGGTCTCGTCGTCATCGACGAGGAGCAACGCTTCGGTGTGGCAGCCAAGGATGCGCTGAGGGCGCTACGCACGAGCGTGGACGTGCTCACGCTCACGGCGACACCGATCCCGCGCACGCTCGAGATGGCGCTCACAGGGATTCGTGACGTCTCGAGCATCCGTACGGCGCCCCAGGACCGCCATCCGATCCTCACCTACGTGGGCCCCTACGACGAGAAGGCCGTCGCTGCAGCGATCCGGCGCGAGATGCTGCGCGAGGGTCAGATCTACGTCGTGCACAACCGGGTCCAGTCCATCGAGCACGCGGTCGTGAGGCTCAGGGAACTCGTGCCGGATGCACGCATCGGGATGGCTCACGGACAGATGGGCGAGGCGCAACTCGAGCAGGTCATGTTCGACTTCTGGAACGGTGAGTATGACGTTCTCGTGGCCACGACCATCATCGAATCAGGGCTCGACGTCCCCCAGGTGAACACGCTCATCGTCGAGCGCGCCGATCGTCTCGGCCTCGCA
>JAWOGV010000097.1:0-4285 GCA_046496605.1 Acidimicrobiia bacterium
CTGGCCCTGCTCGTGGCCGTCTGCGCCTCCAACTCGTTCCTCCTCCCGACCCACCAGGTCAACGCCCTGCTCATGGGTCCCGGGGGCTACCGGAACTCGGACTACCTCCGCGGGGGATGGGGTGACGCGTGCCCTGTCTACCCAGGGAAGCGTTACGTGGACTGGGAGCTCGAGGACCCCGCGGGGAAGGCCGTCGAGGACGTGCGTCCGATCCGTGACGACATCGAGCAGCGTGTCCGCGGCCTGATGGCCGAGATCGGTGTCACTCCGATCGTATGACCTGAGCTGAGCGCACTGTCACGGCGATGCCCGGTCAGCGCCGGCGGACGGGGATCGGTCGGTGGCGACGATCCGGTACACGCGCCCCTCGCCCGGCGCGACGTTCTCGATGCGGTGGAAGAAGCCGTTGTGCCGGACGGGCTCGGGCCGCAGCTCGTGGTCGCCCGCCGTCGAGAACACCTCGGTGAGGACGCACGAGTCCGGCAGGGCGGGCAGACCGAAATACCCAGAATCCGAGTCGAGGTCGTAGTTGACCACGAACACGAATCGGCTCTCGCGGTCCGGCATCGTGTTCGGGTCCTGCGTCCAGGCGGCGATGCCTCTCAGTGTCGTGGCGTCGGGAGGCACGAGCCACCTCGTGGTCGAACCCTCGAGCTCGGGGAGCACCGCCTCTGCGAAGACGCGTACGTCGGTCAGCCGGGCGAACAGGGCGTCGTTCCCGCCCCAGATGAACTCGTCGCCGAAGCGGGCCTTCGACGGGTACACGTTCGAGTCCCCCTCCTCGTGGAACACGAACAGCTTCGTGTACCGCTCGTTCTCGACCGGTTCGTCGTGGACGTCACGGATCTCGAAGCCGAGGGCGGTGTAGGTCGGCATGTCTGGGAGGAACAGGGCTGTGAACATGCGTGCCTCGTTGCCCGCCCGGTAGAACCCATCGAAACGCGGGTCGTCCTTGTCGGCGGTCATCACACCGTACGAGGGTGCCGTGCGGCGTGTCACGAGGTCGTCGAGGTACCGCCGGAATCGTCTCAGGTATTCGGCATCGCCGACGACCGTCGATTGGAGATCCCCGAGCGTGGCGTCCGCGAGCGAGGCCTCGAGGTGGTCGAGTTCCTCTCCGTACTGGAACACGTCGCGTGCGGGGAGGAAGGTCTCGGCGTAGTAGCCGAACCACGGGGCCGCCGTTTGCTGGATGTGGACCTTCACGGCGGCGAGGATGTCGTAGTAGTCGTCGACGACGTCGGGTACACCGGATGGGCGCATCTGGACGTGCGACATGTCGCCACGCATGAAGTCGAAGTTCCCGATGTGCTGGGCATGGGCATACCGTGAGCACACGTAGCGCCACACGTGCGTGCGGGGACGGTCGAAGTCGATCTCCCAGTTGGCGTTGTCGTCGACCCGTTCGTAGAGCTTGTACCGGGCGAGCGGTGAGAACACACGCGACATCAGCTCGGGACGCGTGATGACGAAGTCCGGCCACTCCATCCCGTAGCCGTCGATCACGGTGTGTTCCGGATCGGGGTCGACCTCGATCCCGCGGAACGGCACGCCCATCGTGGCAGGCACGGGCTCCATGCCTGATGCCTTGAGGCGCTTGATGAGGTCCACCCTTCGCTCGATCCTCCCGAATCGATCGGCTGGATCCCCGAACAGCACCGCGATGCGGTCGTCCTCGTCCATGGCGAACAGCTCTGCGGAACCCGTGGGCAGGCCGATGCCCACGATCGCGGGGCCCTGCTCGACGAGCCAGGCGAAGATCTCGGCCTCGACGGCGTCGACCAGGGCAGCTGACTTGTCCACGATGCGGCGGTCGAGGACCCGCATCCATTCGAAGTGGTCAGGCGTTGCCAGGGCGGGCTCGGAGAACCGGTCGGTGTGGGGGATGACGTCCATGCCGATGGTCCTGCCCATCACGTGGAGAAGGTTCGAGGTGGCCCGCAGCTGTCTCTCGACGGTTCCGAGGTTGGGTGCGTACTCGTACAGCTCATCGGAGAAGTACTCGGTGTTGAGCTGCCACCCTGCGATGCCGTACAGGCTCTTGACGACTCCGGGTTCCCAGATCGGCAGGAGGTGGATCGAGTCCATCGCAGCGGGCAGGGTGAGGGCGTACTTCACGACGCCTCCGTAGTCGCCGACCGTGCGCACGTTGACGCCGACCATGTTCGTCCGCTTGACCCATGACGAGTCCGCCTCCCCACGTCGGGGCGACTGAACGGCGGCCGGGAGATCGGCAAGCGGCCTGTCGAGGTTGACGGCGTCGTCGGACAGTGCGACGTCCACGGCGTCCCCGTGCCGTTCCCTGAGGATCTCGAGCACCCTCCGGAGGGGCAGTGCGATGGCGTCGGGGGGTCGGAGGCCCGCAACGAAGGAGGTGTCTCCGGATGCGTATCGTGCGAGCCCCTGGATCGGGATCCCGCTCACACCGTCACGAACTCGACGTCGTAGTGGCGGGTGATGATGACGTCCGCACGGGACCGGTGGCGCGAGATGATCTCGTGTTCCTCGGTGAGCACGTCCTCGATGAAGGGATCGAAGTCCTCGCGACCCCTCTTCATCCGGTGCTGGAGCGTCTCGAGCCTGTTCCGGTCGATGAAGATCCGCCGATCGACGTGGTCACACAACGACGTGTACACGCCCTCGGCGATCACGACATCGATGCCGTCGAGTGACACCGTCTCCTCGTCGATCCTGTTGTCGGCATAGATGACCAGTGGTTTGACGATCGACTCGGCGCCGTTCTGTGCAGCCTGGAGGTGTGAGTCGAGGAGGTCGATCCGAACCTCGGTCGTGCCCACCCAGTCGAAGTTGGCGCGCCTCGCGGCGTCGTTGAACCTCGGCGGGAGGACGTAGTAGTCGTCCTGCTGGAGCACCACGGCGGGCACACCGCGCTCGGCGAGGGCCTCGGCGAGCGCTTGGCCGGTCTCTGACTTGCCGCTCCCCGACTCGCCGGCGACGGTCATGGTGAATCGTCTCGGTGAAGCCCTGATCTCGTCGACGAGCCTGGTGATGATGATGTCGGCGGCGCGCCTGTGCTCTTCTCCGATGAGGATGATGTCTCCCTGCATGACGCCAGTGTACGCGCGTGCGGGTAACCGTCAGGTTCCGAAGGGCCGTCAGGTTCCGAAGCGCCTCAGCCGCAGGGAGTTCGTGACGACTGACACCGACGAGAACGCCATCGCCGCAGCGGCGATCACCGGGTTGAGGAAGCCGAGTGCGGCAAGGGGGATCGCTGCGGTGTTGTACGCGAATGCCCAGAAGAGGTTCTGACGAATGACCCGGAAGGTCTGGCGAGCCAACGCGATGGCGGTGACCGACGTGGACGGGTCTGCGGACATCAACACCACGTCCCCCGCCTCGATCGCCACGTCCGTTCCGGACCCCACGGCCATGCCGAGGTCGGCGACGGTCAGTGCAGGGGCGTCGTTGATCCCGTCACCGACGAAGGCGACGATGCGGCCCTCGGCCTGCATCGCGGCAACGGCGGCGGACTTCTCTCCGGGGAGGACCTCGGCCACCACGGTGTCGATCCCGACTTCTGCGCCGATGCGTTGCGCGCTCTGTCGCGAGTCACCGGTCAGCATCGCCGTGGTGAGGCCCTTGGCGCGGAGCTGCTGGATCGCCGACGCCGAGGTCTCCCGCACCGTGTCGGCAACGCTCAGCACGCCCCGGACCTTCCCGTCCCAACCGGCCAGGAACGTCGTTCGACCGGTCTCGGCGATCTCGGTGAAGCTCTCGGTCCAGCGTTCGATCCCGTCGTAGGCAAGATCGGCGAACAGGGAAGCCCGTCCGACGGCGACGGATCTTCCATCGACGGTGCCGGTCGCACCCTTTCCCTCGACCGCCGTGAAGTCGTCCACTCTCCCAAGGGCGATCTCGCGCTCCTCGGCGCCGAGGACGACCGCTCTCGCGATCGGATGCTCGGAGCCGGATTCGAGGGATGCCACGAGCCTGAGGAACTCCTCGGTGCCTGCGTCCGTCTCGACGTCGACAAGGGTCATCGCTCCCCTCGTGAGGGTGCCGGTCTTGTCGAACACGACCGTGTCGATGTTCTGGGCGCGCTCGAAGACCTCGGCGTTCTTGAAGAGGACTCCCATTTCGGCGCCCCTGCCCGATCCCACCATGATCGCCGTGGGGGTCGCGAGGCCGAGCGCGCACGGACAGGCGATGATGAGGACGGCAACAGCGTTGCGCACCGCCACGGCCGTGTCGCCATCGATGATGAGCCATGCGATGAGCACGACGATCGCTATCCCGATGACGGTCGGCACGAACACCCCTGAGA
>JAWOGV010000259.1:0-7206 GCA_046496605.1 Acidimicrobiia bacterium
CAACGACAAAACTGAAAATTACCCAACGCAGCTTGCTACTCCTGTTTACCAATTTTGAAACACTCGAAAGTCTCAAACGCCAGTTGTTTTTTCTCAGGAAAATGGCGGTTCTCCCTGGCCGTTGCTCCGACGATCTCTCGATTGTCGATCGTCCTCGCCCCGATCGCCTCGTTCTTCTCCGGCATCACTCGGGGCATCCTGCGGCTCGTGGGCGTTCCGATCAATGGTGTCGACGGAGGGCCAACGGAGGACGACATCCGGGCCCTTGCAGCCCTCGGGCAACGCGGAGGTCAGATCCAAGAGGCCGAGCGCGAGATCATCGATGCGCTGTTCCACCTCGCGGACCGGGCTGTACGCGAGGTCATGACCCCCCGACTGGACATCGTGTCGATAGGCCTGCCGTTGACGGGTGACGAGGTCCGAGCTGCCGTGAACGCGACCGGCCACTCCCGATTCCCGGTGACCGCGTCCGACCTCGACGAGCTCGTCGGCATCATCCACGTCAAGGACCTCCTCCAGCGACAGGAAGCCGGGGACACGGACCTGTCGAGGCTGATCAGGCCACCGAACTACGTCCCCGAGACGATGTCGGTCCTCGACACGCTCGGACTCATGCGGGCTCGCCGGTACGCGATGGCCGTCGTCGTCGACGAGCACGGTGGCGTCGAGGGCATCGTCACGATCAAGGACCTCGTCGCCGAGCTCGTGGGTGAACTCCAGGACGAGTTCGATCCCGGTACTCCGACCGTCACCACCCTCGGACCGCGGTTGTGGATCGCGGACGGGCGCCTCGACATCGACGATCTCGAGCTCGCCGTCGACTACAACCTCACGGACGGACCCTATTCAACGGTCGGAGGGTTCATCATGGCCCTGTGCGGGCGCATCCCCGACGAGGGGGATCAGATCACCGACAGCGGCTTCCGCTATACCGTCATGGCAATGGACAGGCAGCGAATCGACCGTGTCCGAATCGAGAGGATCCACTAGACGAGTGGCGTCGCGGTTTCGAGGCTCGTTACCTCGAGGAGCAATGCCGATCCAGGACGCTCGAGCTTCATGATGATTCCGTCCTCGGTGTCGACCGTGAGCAGGAAAGGGACACGAGGCCGGTCGCTCCTGAGGCCGCGCACTTCAACGACGATGCACGGACGGCCACAGGCGACTGCCTCGCCACGGACATCGCCGTCGGCGCCCTCGAGGTTCAACAACGCCCCATTGAAGAGCGATTTGGCCCAGCCGTTGACGGCTGTCCGCTTTCCCTGCACCGACGTCAAACCGTCGACTTCGCGGACGAGGAGTGTCGACAGTGAAGAGAACGTCACTTCCGTTTGGTCGCCACCTTGTATCAGCCACCCCTCGCGGCCGTCGTGCAGCACGGTGACTTCTCGGGTGACCCGCCCCTGATCGCTCTCGACCACCACAGCCCTGAATGGGCGTGGTGGTTGAGCGAGAAGCGTACGGACGGCAGGCCAGTTCAGAATGGGCAGCCTACGCCGGTTCATCGACTCCAGCAATCACCACGAATCCCACGGTGCACTCGGATGGGCCACCCCCGCCAGCATCCTCGAGGGCAACCTCTCCGAAGAGCACGACCAGCGCAGTACAATCCCGTCCTTCGGGACGTGGCGCAGTTTGGCAGCGCGCATCGTTCGGGACGATGAGGTCGTCGGTTCAAATCCGACCGTCCCGACGAGAGCCCCTCCCCTGTGGAGGGGCTCCGTCGTTTCCGGATGCATCACAGGCCCCCGCGACCGGCGAGAATGGGTACGGCTGCTTCCACGGGGGTCAAACGTGAGCGACATGACCATCACGTTCGTCATCCTCGGTCTGACGATGGCCATGTTCGTGTGGGGCAGGCTCCAGCCCGACCTTGTCGCCGTGGGATCCCTGCTCGCCCTCTATCTCACCAACATCGTGACCCTCGAGGAAGCCTTCTCAGGCTTCGCGAACCCGACGGTGATCATGATCGCATCGCTGTTCATCGTCGGTGAGGGTCTGAGCCGAACGGGGGTGACGGCCCTCTTCGGTGACAAGCTGATCGGGAGCGCACATGGCAGCAAGCTCCGCCTCCTCGTCCTCGCGATGGTGGCGACGGCGGTCCTGTCAGGATTCATCTCCAACTCTGGCACGGTCGCGACGCTGATGCCGGCAGTCGTCGTCGCAGCCTGGGGGGTTCGCTCGACGCCTGCGGTGTACCTCATGCCGGTCGCGTTCGCCGCGAACGCCGGAGGTCTGCTCACGCTCACGGGGACGCCTCCGAACATCGTGGCATCGGACGCCCTTCGTGCAGCCGGATTCGAGGAATTCGGGTTCTTCGAGTTCTCACTCATCGGCATACCGCTCCTCGTCGTGGGCGTCGCCTACATGGCCACGATCGGACGCAAGCTCCTCCCCACCCATGCAACGGGAAGGGCTCCCGTCGTCCTCGACAAGGAGGTGGACGAGCTCGCGGCCGTGTATTCCCTCAATGGGGAGCTCTACCGAATGCGGGTGCGCAAGGCGTCGGCTCTGCGAGGGGAAAGCCTGCGGTCGGCCGACATCCGCAAGCGCTTCGGCGTGACGGTCCTCCAGATCCGGACGCACGAGATCGACCCCTCCGAGGAGAGCGCAGCCGCAGTGGTCCGCCACAGGCTCGACGAGTTCGCGACCGACCGGTCGGCCCTCCCCGATCCGGACCGCATCATCGAGCGCAATGACATCCTCATCGTGTCGGGAACGCCCGAACAGGTGCGCCGCCTCGAGATCGAGATGATGCTCGGCGTCCTTCCGATCATCGACGCACCTGCCACCTTGTCGGACCTGATCTCACAGGAACTCGGCCTCGCAGAGGTGATCCTCACCCCTCGCTCGTCGTACATCGGGCGAACGATCCAGGAAGGCGTCATCGGCCGCTCGTTCGGGGTCCTCGTTCTGGGAATCCGCCGTGGTGACCGCCAGCTGTCGGTCACCGACACCCTGCAGTTCGGCGATGCCCTCCTGATCCGTGGGACATGGACGGCCATCGCGCGGATGGCGGAGGAGCGGCGGAACTTCGTCGTCGTTGGGCAGCCAGACGAGATCGCCACCCAGGTGACGAGCCTGACGAGGAAGTCATGGCTCTCAGTCGGCATCCTCGGCGCCATGGTCGTCCTGATGGTCGGAGGGACGGTGCCCGTCGTCATCGCATCGATGCTCGCGGCGGGGGCGATGCTCATAACGGGATGCCTCACGAAGACGCAGGCCTACCGTGCGGTGTCATGGTCGACCGTGATCCTCATCGGGGCGATGATCCCGATGGCGGTGGCCCTCGACACCACGGGAGGAGCCAGAGAGATCGCAGATGCCCTCGTCTCGACGCTCGGGGCCATCGGCCCCGTGCCCCTGCTGGCCGGCATCCTCCTCGTCACGACGGCGTTCTCGCAGGTCATCAGCAACACGGCGTCGGCCGTTCTCATGGCACCGATCGCCCTCAGCGCGGCAACAGGGCTCGGTGTCAGTCCGCGCCCGATGATGATGGCGCTCGCCGTCGGGGCTTCCTCCGCGTTCCTCACGCCGATCGGGACCGCTCCCAACATCATGGTGATGGCACCCGGCGGGTACACCTTCCGCCACTACATGAAGGTGGGTGGACCCCTCCTGGTGCTGTTCGTCATCACGTCGGTGGCGCTGATCCCCTTGATCTGGCCGTTGTGACGCGGCCCCCGATCACCGACCCTCGAACGTAGGGGCACGTTTCTCGATGAACGCCGACACGCCCTCGCGGAAGTCCCTGGTCGTCGCGGCAGCCATGATGCTGTCCGCCTCAGCGGACATCTGCGTCACGGGGTCGCTCGCGAGGGAGGACCGGATGAGTCTCCGTGCCCTCACATAGGCGAGGGTCGGTCCCTCTGCGAGGCTCGCGGCGAGGGTTCCGACCTCATCGACGAACGCCTCCGGCGACACCACGCGGTTGACGAGTCCCAGCTCGAGCGCCCGGGATGCGCTGACACGATTGTTCGTCAGGATCATCTCCATGGCCCTGCGGGTTCCGACGAGGCGCGGGAGGAAGTACGTGCTCGAACCGTCCGGGGACACGCCGATCCCGGTGTACGCCATCGTGAAGACCGCCGTGTCCATCGCAACGGCGAGATCGGTCGCCATCGCGACGCCCATGCCTGCGCCGGCAACGACACCGTTGATGGCGGCGATGGTGGGGAACGGGGCGTCGAGCAGACGCTCGACGGCACCGTGGAGCCCTTCGAGGATCGCCCGCATGACCGCGTCGGGGTCGTCCCGGTTGTCGTAGAACGATTGCACGTCCCCACCGGCGCAGAATCCGCGACCGGTGCCTGTGATCACGAGGCACCGGACGCGATCATCCGCGGACAGCTCGGTGATGACGGTGTCCAACTCGGCTGCCATCGATGCAGACAGCGCGTTCATCGAACCCGGATCGTTCAGTCTGACGGTCGCGACGCCCCCATCGGTCGACACGATGATCCTCGGCTCCTGATCCATGGGCACCTCCTTGGTGCCAAACTACCTCGTCGGACCGACCGACACCGCGGATAGGCCATCCCCGGTACCCAACAGCAACGAACACCGCGTATGCGTACCCTCGCCGTCTTCACCAGGGACCTCAGGCTCCACGACAACCCCACACTCGTCGCAGCAGGACCCGAGGTGGTGCCCCTGTTCGTCTCGGATCCCGATGCGATCGGTCGCCACCGCTCAGCGAACCGCCAGGCCTACCTCGCGGAGTGCCTCCGTGACCTCGACGCCAACCTTCGACTGGAGGGCTCATCGCTCGTCCACCGATCGGGCGACTGGGTCGATACGGTGGTCGCCGTCGCGATCGAGGCGAGAGCCACCGAGATCCACGTGGCGCGCGATGTGTCGGCATACGCCCAGCAGCGATTGTCCGATCTCGGCGAGGCGAGTCCTGTGCCCATCCGCATCCACGACTCGGTCACGGTCATTCCCCCCGGTGCAGTCGCCCCGGCATCGTCGTCCCACTACCAGGTGTTCACGCCGTACTTCCGCAGGTGGGCACTCGAGGAGTGGCGGCCCCTCCTCTTGGCACCTTCGAAGCTCCTCCCCCACGACGTCGCATCGGATCCGCTCCCCGAGGTCGTCGACCGCGGCACCTCGGCGCAGCGCCAGCGCGGCGGAGAGTCCTCGGCCCGATACGACATGGATCGATGGATCCCGAGGGCGCGCCGGTACAAGGACACACGCAACTCGGTGGACGTCGACGGCACCTCCAGGCTCTCTGCAGCGTTGCACTTCGGGACGCTGTCCCCGCTCGAGGTGGCCGTGCGCACCGGTGAGGCTGGCGCAGATGCCTTTGTCCGGCAGATCGCATGGCGGGACTTCAACGCCCAGGTGCTCATGCATCGGCCGAGCGCATCGTGGGAGGACTACCGGGCCACCGAGCCCGTGTGGAACACGGACCCGAACTCCCTCGAGGCCTGGAAGCGCGGACAGACGGGATTCCCGCTCGTTGACGCAGGGATGCGTCAACTCGTCGCTACGGGATGGATGCACAACCGGACGCGGATGGTCGTCGCGAGCTTCCTCACGAAGGACCTGATGATCGACTGGCGTCTGGGGGCTCGCCACTTCATGGACTGGCTCACCGATGGCGATGTCGCGAACAACCAGCTCGGATGGCAGTGGGTGGCTGGTACGGGCACGGACACCAACCCGACGAGGATCTTCAACCCCACGCTCCAGTCGCAACGTTTCGACCCTGAGGGGGACTACATCCGCAGGTGGGTACCCGAACTCTCGGGCGTCGAAGGGGCTGAGATCCACGACCCGGGGCCCCTGACGAGGGAAGCCGTCGGATACCCCCTCCCCATCGTCGACCACCACGACGCGATCAGGTCCTTCAAGGAGGCCAGAGGCTACGGGTGACGACCCACCCGGGGTCTGGTGGTCAGGAGAGCAGCAACTCGGCCAACTCGACAGCGTTGAGCGCAGCACCCTTGCGCAGGTTGTCGCCGATCGCGAACAGGCTGATGCCCCCGGGGCGGCCAACCGTCTCACGGAGCCGTCCGACGAGCACGTCATCGATCCCTGCGGAGTCGAGGGGCGTTGGGACGCGTGCGTCATCCCAGAGGGCGACTCCGGGGGCCTGATCGAGGATCTCGGCGGCCTCATCGAGGGGAAGCGGCCTGTCGAACCACATCGTGGCGGCGATCCCGTGCCCGACCATCACAGGGACACGCACACACGTCGGCTCGACCTCGATGTCGGACCGCTCGAGGATCTTGCGCGTCTCGTTCACGAGTTTCCATTCCTCGTCCGTGTATCCGGCCTCGGTGAAGGACCCCGCCATCGGCAGCACGTTGTACCCGATTGGGCGGGAGTACAGATCACCCCCCGGATCGGTCCAGTTGCCGGTGGCCAGGGCATCCCGGTCGGCGTTGAAGTGGTCGATCTCCTTCGCGAGTTGGGTCATGCCGGTGTGCCCGGAACCCGAGACGCTCTGGTACGACGTGGCGACCATCGTTGCGAGGCCGGCTGAGGCGTGGAGCGGGCCTGCTGCCATCATCACCGCCATCGTCGTGCAGTTCGGGTTCGCGACGATGCCACGGTGCGACGCGATCGCGTGGTCGTTGACGTTCGCGACGACGAGTGGGACGTCGTCGTCCATCCGGAATGCCGAGGAGTTGTCGATCACCGTGGCTCCTGCTGCGGCGAATGCGGGAGCGTACGCGACCGAGCGTGACCCACCGGCCGAGAACAAGGCGACATCGATGCCGGTGGGATCCGCCGTCGCGAGGTCCTCGATCGTCACGTCACCCCACGGCGTTGCGATCACACGGCCCGCGGAACGTTCCGAGGCGAACAGCCTGAGACCCGACAACGGGTACCTGCGTTCGGCGAGGATCGACACCATGGTCGTGCCGACGGCGCCCGTTGCCCCGACGACGGCCACCGACGGGTCGGCGAAAGTCCTCATTCGGGCTGATCCTCGTCGAGTCCCAGTCCCGTGTGCAGGGCGCGTATCGCCCTGTCGATGTCCGCTCCGTCGATGACGCACGATATGCGAATCGGCGACGTCGAGATCATCTGGATGTTGATCCCCTCATCGGAAAGGATCCTGAACATCCGCGCCGCGATCCCGGATTCGGTCTTCATGCCGATACCGACGACCGACACCTTCCCAATCGATGTGTCGATCGTCACGCCACCTGCTGACACATCCTCGGCGACCGCCTCGGCTTCGGCCCTGGC
>JAWOGV010000311.1:0-2741 GCA_046496605.1 Acidimicrobiia bacterium
ATCGCACTCGGTGTCGTGGCTGCCCGCTCGCCAGCACGTCATCTCAGGACGGCGGCAGCAGCGGCAACGATGCATGTCGCATACGGGACGGGGCTGTGGGTCGGGGTGTTCGCCGGTCGCCCCCAGGTTCACACCCTCGGGATGCCCGAAACCGCATCACGCACCTGAACCCGCGTCATCTGGTGGTCAGCCGCCGCGAGCGGGTCCTCGGAAGGGCTCGAGGGCTCGGGCCTTACCGATGCGATGCGCGACCTCGGTGCGCTGGAATCCTCCCGAGGCGCGGTGCACCCTGTGACGGATGAGCGGCTCCGGAACGAGGCCCATCGTGCCACCGGCCGCAATGATCTGGGACCAGAAGTTCCAGTCCTCGCAGTAGAGGAAGGCGAGGTCGGGGACGAACGCGACGTCGAGCTCCCTTACACGCATGTCGACGAGCGCAGCCGTGGACACGATCGGGTTCTCGCGGAAGGCGACGCGTCGATCGAACGGCGGCTTCGCCTCGATCGCCGAGTACTCGCCGAAGAACTCCGTCCAGACGGCGACAGCGGCGAGGTCCTCGTTCTGGCGGAGGGCCTCTGACGTCGCCTCGATGAACCCTTCGTGGAGTTCGTCGTCCTGGTCAACGAGGATGAACGCATCTCCGGTCATCGCGGCGATCATCCGATTCCGGGCGACGCAGACCCCTCTGTTCGGCTGCCGCAGGAGCCGGATGACGCCCTCGCCGCGTTCCTCCCATCGGGAGAGGGCCGCATCCACCTCAGGTGATCCGCTGCCGTCGTCGATGAGGAGCACCTCGTGGGGCTTCACGCTCTGGGCGAGGATCGACTCGATGCAGTCATCGAGGAACGGGGAGGCTCCGAAGAGGGGGATACCCACCGAAACCGACCGTGCACGCGATTCGGCGGAATCGCCGAGAGCAGAGGGGCCGTCCCAGCGTTCGACCGATCTCTCCACCTGGGAAGCGCCTTCGAGGAGGTGGGCGAGGTCGTCCGATGTGTCCCACGTCGAAACCCCGCTCCAAAGGGCCTCGGCGACACTCCCGCGTGAGGCGAGGACGGTGGTGCCCGTTTCGACGAGGCTCATGGTGTCGTCGTCCGGTGCACCGAGTGGGTCGCCGATGACGACAGCGTCGGGCTGCGTGGCGGGCCTGTCGCTGCGGCGAAGTCGCTGTCCGAGTATCCCCCGGACGCCCGCAAGCGCATCCCAGGTGGTTCCCGCCCACACGTCGTCGATCTCGTCCATCACACCCACCGTCACCGACAATCCCGGTATCGAGGCGATACCACGCAGGACATCACCCGTCCTGTTGCGCCTCGAGACCGGACCCGGCACCCACACGGAACGCACGGTCGACGGCGGGGCCGAATCTCGGTGGCCGGTCGACATGGGCACGATCGCGGGGTCTGCTCCGAGACGGGAGATCATCTCCACGGCGGCCGCACCTGTCGCCCGCACTTCTGCCGAATGCCGGTATTGGGCGATCTCCCAGTCGATGGTCGATGCGTCCGGGAGCTCGACGTGGTCGATCGTGCGGGCGACGAGCATGGTCTCGAGGTATCGGCTCGATCCTGCGGCCGTCCACACCCGACGCCGGACGTCCGGCGGCCTGTTCGACTCCGTGACGCTGATGATGCCACCGAGGCCGCCCGAGTCGGAGACGAGGACGATCCCGCCATCGGGAACGACCGACCGGACCGCCTGGGCGAACAGCCATGAGTGGATCAATGGTTCCGGCGTGTGCTGGAAGAGGTCGAAGGTGCGGCGTGCGTCACCGGTGAGGTCCTGGGCGATGGCTCCGAGCGAGACCTCGTGGCGTATGACATCCCAGCGCTCGGCAAGGGCTCGCTCGACGAGGACCAGGTTCCCGTCCGGTGGGATGCCCTCGACGATGAGGACATGAACGATGGACCCGTCCGCGTCCCTCGTTTCTCGCTGTACGACGCTCACCGGTGGATCGATCGAGGCACCGTCATGTCAACATGGCCGGGCCGGGATCGCCCATTCGAGACTTGGCGATGTCACGCGCCATGGTGAGGTCGAGGCCCACCTCCGCGAGGTCGGACTCGACCATCTCGGCGACCAGCTGATCGAAGGAGACCTCAGGCTTCCATCCGAGCTCGTCACGTGCGAGCGACGGGTCGGCCTGGAGGAACTCCACCTCGGTCGGCCGGAAGTACGCAGGGTCGATTTCGACGAAGGGCTCCCAAGCCAGCCCGACGAGCCCGAAGGACGCATCGAGGAACTCACGGATCGAGTAGGACTCCCCGGTACCGATCACATAGTCGCGGGGCGTGTCCGCCTGCACCATCATCCACATGGCCCTCACGTAGTCCGCAGCGTGGCCCCAGTCGCGTTTCGCATCCAGGTTGCCGAGGTAGAGCTTGTCCTGCTCCCCCGACACGATGCGGGCGAGCGCCCGCGTGATCTTGCGGGTCACGAACGTCTCACCCCGGCGGGGTGACTCGTGGTTGAACAGGATCCCGGTGACGGCGTGCATGCCGTACGCCTCGCGGTAATTGCGGACCACCCAGTACGCGTAGAGCTTGGCGGCCGCATACGGCGACCTCGGCTGGAACGCTGAGGCCTCCGACTGTGGTGGTGGAGCGTCACCGAACATCTCGGATGTGCCGGCCTGGTACAGCTTGGTGTCGATGCCCGACTCCCTGACCGCCTCGAGGAGCCGAATGACGCCGAGCCCGTCGACGTTCCACGTGTACTCCGGCTGCTGGAAGGACACGGCG
>JAWOGV010000204.1:0-2744 GCA_046496605.1 Acidimicrobiia bacterium
GCCCGTCCGGAGCGGGGTAGTTCATCGCCGGCATGTGTTGGGGGTCGACGACGTCGGCATCGACATGGACGTAGATCGGGCCCTCGGGTGGGATGGTGTGGGCGACGGAGTCGACGGACACGACACGGATGCCAGACGCCGCGATCGCCTCATCCTCGCCGGGATCGAGGCTCCGCCCGTCGACGAGCACCACCCGGTCGTCGGGCAGGGGGGTCAGGCCAGGACCCCGAACAATCGTCTGTTCCCCCCGACCGGTCGCCATCGCCAGGGGCATGCCTCCGATGAAACCCGACGGTGAGGTTTCCCAGGTGTTGAAGTCACCGTGGGCGTCGAAGAAGAAGAGTGTCGGGAAGATGCCCCGACGCTCGAGACCGGAGAGCACCCCGATGATGCTCACGCAGTCACCGGCGTAGACGATGGGATGGTCGATCATCTCGACTGTCCTCGCGAGGTGGTCGTACAGCACCGCCATGCGCTCTTGGGGTGTTCCCTCGGGAAGGATCGGCGCCAGCGTCTGATGAGGCTGTGGGACATCGAGGCCATGCATGGGATCACCCATGAAGTACGGCACCTTGACAATGCTCACAACTCCAATGTACTCGGCGTCGTCGCGTCCGACGTGGCGCAATGAGCGGCGCGATAATGCCGCTGCGAAGGCGACGTGCCTAGCTGGCGCAGGAGGACCATGAACCCGTACGACCTGGCGATCGTCGGTCTCGGCGCGATGGGCAGCATGGCCGCGTGGCAGGCGACTCGTCGGGGGCTGCGGGTCATCGGATTCGACCGGTTCCGACCTCCGCACACGAACGGGTCGTCCGCAGGGCACAGCCGCATCATCCGGGAGGCCTACTTCGAGCAGCGCTACTACGTGCCGCTCGTCCAGGAGGCATACAGGCTCTGGGAGGAACTCGAGCGGGAGTCCGGCAGCACGATCTACCTGCGAACGGGAGGGCTGATGCTCGGCCCACGCGATGGGGCGGTTGCCACGGGGGCCATCGCCAGCATGGATGCGTTCGGGCTCGAGGCAGAGGTGTTGACCGGTGCACAGATCCGGCACCGGTTCCCCTCGTTCGAGGCCGACGACGACATCGTGGGCCTCTACGAACCACGCGCCGGATCACTCACGCCGGAGGCCGGAATCGAAGCAGCGCTCCGGTTGGCGGAGCAGGCAGGGGCGGTACTCCTGTATGACACTCCTGTCGAGGGTTGGGAGTCCGGATCGAGCGTGGAAGTGCGCACGGCGGCCGGCCGGCACCGAGCAGATCGGCTCATCCTCACCGCTGGGGCATGGATGGCCGGCGACCTCACCGGAGTCGATCTGCCCCTCACGGTGAACCGGCAGGTCCTCTTCTGGCTGGAGCCCTCCGGTGGCCGTGAGCTGTTCCAACCCTCACGGTTCCCGGTCTTCCTGTGGGAGTGGGAGCCGGGGAGGAGCTTCTACGGGTTCCCTGACCAGGGTCGCGGTGTCAAGGTTGCGATCCATCACGAGGGAGCGACAGCGGATCCCGACTCGATCGACCGGACCGTCGGGCCGTTCGAGGTCGACGAGCTGCTCGACATCCTCAGCTCGACCATTCCCTCTGCCAGGGGACCGGTGATCGAGTCCGCTGTCTGCATGTACACCAACACGCCGGACGAGGATTTCATCCTCGACCGGCACCCAGCGGACGATCGGGTCCTCTTGGCGAGCCCATGCTCCGGTCATGGTTTCAAGTTCGCTCCGACCATCGGAGAGATCCTCGTCGACCTTGCAGTGGAAGGAGGTACCCGCTTCGATCTGGGTCCGTTCCGGATCGGTCGGCAGTGACGCGCGACCTCCACGCACCGGTGCGCACCGCGCCGTGACCCTGCCGTCGATGACGTCGGTTCGTGCTGCGTTGGTGATCGGGGTGCCCGTAGGTGTACCCCGCGGGAGTACATTGGAAGGAGGAACGAAGGAAGCGCCATGCGCATCGCCCTCATTGCGATGTCAGGGGTTCGGGCCTACAACCCCGAGCTCACCGCCCTCGGTCTGAGCCTTCCGGGGTTCGTCGAGCGGGGGAGGACCATCGCTTCGCTTCCGAGCCTCGGCCTGCTCACGTTGGCGGCCCTCACGGACGATCGGTTCGATGTCGACTACTACGAGGTCGACGACATCGCCGACCTGGATCCCCTTCCCGGGTGCGATGTCGCTGCGCTGTCGAGCTACTCGGCCCAGGTCAAGGATGCCTTTGCCCTGTCCGAGCGCTTCCGCGCCGAAGGGGTGACGACGGTCATCGGCGGTCTGCACGTCACCGCCATGCCGGATGAGGCGCTGGTGCATTGCGACGCGGTCGTGGTCGGTGAGGGCGAGCCGGTGTGGGGGCAGATCCTCGATGACGCCCTCGCGGGGAATCTGGCGGGGATCTACCGATCGGATGGCTCATACGACCTCGCCAACGCGCCGATCCCGCGCTACGACCTCCTCGATCCCGACGGATACAACCGTCTGACGGTCCAGACCCAGAGAGGATGCCCGTGGCGGTGCGAGTTCTGCGCATCGTCGGTACTCCTGTCGCCGAGGTACAAGCTGAAGCCGCCCGTCAAGGTCGGGCAGGAGATCAGGGCGATGAAGGAGATCTGGGCGAACCCGTTCGTCGAGCTCTCCGATGACAACACGTTCGTCGCCAAGCGCCGATCGCACGCCCTCGTCGAGGCGATCGGGAACGAGGGCGTGTCATGGTTCACCGAGACCGACGCCTCGGTCGCCGATGACCCCGTGCTCC
>JAWOGV010000285.1:0-4739 GCA_046496605.1 Acidimicrobiia bacterium
TCGACGTTCGTGGCCCTCGACGACTGGGGCGCCGACCTCGCCGTCGGATGCACCTACAAGTACCTCAATGGCGGTCCGGGGTCTCCCGGATTCCTGTATGTGCGTGGGGATCTCCAGAGCGAACTCGTCCAGCCGATCGCCGGATGGTTCGGCCACGTCGACATGTTCGCATTCGAACCACGATTCGTCCCCGCACCCTCGATATCGCGCTTTTTGGTGGGTACGCCACCCGTCGTGTCGATGGCGGCAACCGAGGTGGGGATCGAGATCACCGCAGAGGCCGGCATCCCACGGATCCGCGCAAAGAGCCTCGCGATGTCGAACCTCTTCATCGATGCCGTCACTCCGCTCATCGATGCCGGATCGATCGGAATCGTCGGCCCTCCCGATCCCGATCGGAGGGGATCACATGTCGCGCTGCGACACCCCGACGGATACGGGGTGTCCCGAGCCCTCCGAGCCGAGGGCGTCATCGTCGATTTCAGGGCACCCGACATCGTCCGGTTCGGCTTCGCCCCCCTCTTCAACACCCATCGCCAGGTCCTCGACGCGGTGGAAAGGTTGACCGGAGTCCTCGACGCCAGGTCCTTCGAGCAGTACAGGGGCTCGGCGCAGGGCGTCACCTGACACCCGACGCAACAGCCGTCAGATGTGACGCCTCACCGGCGTGCGGTGTCCGTATTGCGGCGCTCGGACTCCCGACTGGAGGATGGCGACGATGACCCTGCGTCTCTCGGGACGGTATCGCTCGAGGAGTTCCAGCATCCGGGCGTCGTCGCCACGAGGTTCGTTCGCGAGGGCATGGACAACCGTGTTCGGCAGGTGGTAGTCGCCCACGGGTACCGCATCGGCGTCGCCAAGTGCCCATCCCACGACGAGCTCCGCTGTCCATGCACCGACCCCTCGGACGCTGCGCAACCTACGACGTGCCTCCAGCGGTGTCATGTCGAGGATCTCTGCGAGGCGATGTGCCCTCCTCGACACCTCGATCAGGACCTCCGCCCTCCTTCGTTCGATGCCGCACGCGTGGAGGTCGTCGTAGCTCAGCTCCGCGATGCGTGACGGCACGGGGATGGAGCGGAGATCGCTCCTCGGACCGGGAGCGGATTCCCCCCATCGCAGCACCATCGACCGAAGCGATGCGCTTGCCTCTGCGGTCGTCACGACCTGGCCGAGGATCGATCGCACGAGAGCACCGTGGACGTCTCTCGTGGCACCCAATCGAAGTCCCTGCGTGCGGGCCAGGAACCGCTCGGCAGGGGTTCCACGGAAGTCGACCCGTTGACGATCGTCCAGTCCGAGGAGGTCGGGAACCCTCCCCACCAGTTCGTCTGGATGGTGTCCCCATGCAGCAGCGGTGACAACGTCGCCGAACCGCTCGAGCGACACCGTCGAGGTCCCCTCATCACCGGCGACGACCCACCACCACCGTCCGGAACGGTCGCGGTCGCCGACCCCAAGCGCCCGCATCGTCGCTGTGAGATCGAAGGGCCCATGCACCGGAAACCGTCGCTCGATCATCGCCCGACCGTAGCAATGTCTCGGTCATGTGTCCCCGCTGTTTGGTTAGTGATCGCCAAGCGACCAACATCAGGTACATGGCCGGACTGGTGATCGTGGGAGCAGGACCGATCGGTACCTGGGTGGCGCAGGGAGCGCTCGCCGACGGTGCCGTCGACCGCATCGCGGCCGTCGTCGATCCGGACGCAAGGGCGCGAAGCGAACTCGTCGCTGCCACCGGTGCGCCCGGATATGCATCGACCGTCGACCTGCCCCGCGCAGGTGAGGGCGACGCCGCGCTGGTCGCGTTCGCTTCCGCCGCAGAGAAGGTCGCACCGGACGTGATCCGCCTCGTGTCGGCCGGGTACAACGTGGTCACGACGTGCGAGGGCCTTGCATGGGCTCCCCGCCACATCTGGGACGCGATGCACACCTCGGCACGGTCGGATGGTCGAACGATCATCGTGACAGGGGCGAATCCCGGGTTCGTGATGGATCGCCTGCCCCTGCTGCTGGCAGGGGCGACGCGCGGTATCACCAGGATCCATGTGGAGCGTCGCATGGACACGTCGACGCGGCGACCCTCGCTCGTCGCCAAGTCCGGGCGCGGCCTCACCGCCGACCAGTTCGCGGAGGGCATCGCATCGGGCCGGGTCGGGCACAAGGGTCTCGACTCGAGCGCCAGGCTGATCGCTCGCGGCCTGGAATGGCCGTATCACGACGTGACGGTCACCGTCGTTCCGGTGATCGTGGACGGAACGATCGTCGGAGCGAGCCACTCCGCACGGTTGGCGGCAGGCGACCAGCGCGAGATCGTCCTGGAACTCCACATGGCGTGGGGTGTCACCGATGAGGTCGACCGTATCAGAATCGACGGCAATCCGGTGATCGTGAACGAGTTCCCCGGCGGGTATCCCGTCGACGAGGGCACGGCGGCGCATGTCGTGACGGCGCTTCGCCACATGCACAGCCTGAGCCCCGGCTTCTACCGGCCGACCGACATACCTCTTCGCTTCGGCGCGTCCTGATGCCGACGATCGCGAGGTCGCGCCGACGCGTGATCACCTGGAGCGCACTGCTCGCCATTGCAGTCGTAGGAGCTGGAACCGCGGGTCCCGCCGCGGCTCAGGTCGTGGAATGCGGTACCTATCGCGGCCTCGTGTGCGAGGGTCTGTTCACGGACGAGCCGGACGTCGTCGCGAACCCCGATCGCATCGCGGCGGCGATCGAGCGGGTGACCACGACCCACGGAAATCCTTTCGCCGTCGTCATCGCGTCCTCGACCAGGGGCGAGGCACCCGATGAGTTCGCAGCAAATCTCGCCAACGCGTGGGGTGTTGGGGATCCGAGCGAACAGAACGGAATCGTGGTCCTCGTCGCCATCGACGAGCGCCGAACGGAGGTTGTCACGCAGGAGGGTGTCGATCTGCCGGGCCGCGCCATCGCGAACACCGGACGGAGCTTCTTCGGGGCGGGCGACTTCGAAGCCGGTGTGCTCGCGATCATCGGAGCGGTCGATCAGGTGCTCGCAGGCGATTCTCTGCCCGATGGCCTCGATGAAGCCGGCGAGGGCTCATCGCTCCCTGTTGGATGGGTGGTTCTCGGCGTGTTCCTGGTACCAGGCGCCATCTTCGGCGTCGGATCCGTCGTGGTCGCGCGGAGAGCCCGTGCGGCGAGCGTGATGGCCGGACGAAACCGTCGCATCGATGCGCTGCTCCTCGGGCTCGAGCCGGGCGGCGACGATCTCGCACTGGCCCGCCATCACGCCATCGGGTTCACCAGCGAGGGGACCGTTGCGACCTCGGTCGCCGTCCAGGCCCTGTTCGACATTCGGGCGAACAGGGCAACAGCGTCCGACACGGAGGGGCTCACCGCCCTCGCAGCGATGGGGGCGATCACCGTGGTCGACGTGGCTTCGCTGAGGGATGCAACACGTGTGCCGATGGATCTCCGCGCGAGTGGTGAGAGACCGATACTCGAGTCCGGCCTCGATGGGTCGGTCGCGCACGCCATGGCAATCGACCCCCGGGATGGCGAAGCCTTCGAGGTCGCACTCGAGGAGGTCCGAGACGTCGTCCAGGCCCTTCGCCCCCATCGTGTCGGAGCGGCGCGCCGTCGGGCAGCTGATGCCCTGATCGACGGATTGGTCACCACACCCATCGGAGCCGTCACGGTGGAACCCCTCGGGCAGCTCCTCATGTCCTCTGCTCCGGTCCTCGATCCCGGCCAGGCGCTTCGTGCGACGGTCGATGACGTCGTGTCCGCGAGCGAACTTGCCTCTGCGAAGACCGAACGCGTCGTCATGATCCGCTCATCCCTCGACGAGTCGCCAACCAGGGACATGGCCTCGATCGCGCTGGCCGATCTCGGCGACAGCCCTGAGGAGTCCCTCCGCCGATTCGCATCGACACTCAGCCGCCTCGAGCGTGTCGGCGCGCCGCTCATCGAGGACGGGCTCTCCCTACCTGCCGTGGCCGCCCTGTTGTTGATCAACAACTCGGCAGACGCGATCGATACGTTCGTCTCCGCCTACGGTGATCTCGCAGACGTCGCGGATCCCGCAGTCGCACTCGAGGCGGCCATGGCGGGACTCTCCAACGATGCCGAGCTCCGATCGGTCCGTGAGATGGCAGATGGGCTCGGCATCCCGATCGCGGTCGCCGTGGCACTTCGCGCACGACGCGACGACGGACCTGTCGTGTATCAGCGCATCCTCGACGAGATTTCGCGACACGCGGACACGACCGATGTCCGTGTGATCGCCGGGATCCTCGCGGTGTCCCTCGAGCCCGCGATGGCGGTGACCAGATGGCTCGAGAGCCGCACCGCCCTGGCATCCCTTGGCCTCGTTGGCTCGTATGCCGACGTCGCGGCGGCTTTCGGGGCGTCGGATCCGAGGGGCCCGAGGGCGTTCGCCCTCGCCTACGCAGCGCAGCGCAGCGCCCTCGAGCAAGCACACCTCGGTGACCTCACCCGGTATGCGCCGGAGCTTGCCCACGCGGGAACGTCGCGCCAGCGCGACTCGTGGACGGATCGACCGCTCTCGACCTCGCGGATCGACTTCGATCCGTTCACCTTCCTGTTCCTGCATTGGGCGGCCCTCGGAGGCGCCAACGGGGGCCCCGGCTGGGACGGCCTGTATCGATCCCGATCGTGGAACGACGGAGGTTCAGGCTGGTGGGACGGAGGAGGGGGCTTCGGATCGGCCGGTGGCGGATCGTGGGACACCGGCACGTGGG
>JAWOGV010000287.1:0-2880 GCA_046496605.1 Acidimicrobiia bacterium
AGGGCATCATCATGGGAGGAAGCTTCCTGACAGGGTTCGTCACCGGTGCATCCGCCGGAGCGGCAGCAGGGCTCCTCCCGATACCGAGATCAGGGCCCACAACGCGGTTCCTCGGCATGGTGGCGGCGTCTGCGCGGTCTGCCCAGGCACTCAACGCTCGGGACCGGTCGAGCCATCCACCGATCGACGAATCCGAGGCCTGGGCAGAGATCGGGACGGAGGTCGTGTCGGCCCTCGCCCTCGTGGGCTTTGCGAGCCGAAAGGGCAGGGCCCCCATCGCGAATCCGTCCACCTTCAGCGCGGTGGGAGCAGGCACCCTCTTCGAGGCGCAGGCGGCACTTGCCCATCGTCAGGACGCGCCTGACCTCGCCTACATCGGCAAGGCTGGGGCCGTTGCCGTCGGCTTGAACCTCGGCCTCGCCGGCATCGGTGGTGCCATCCTCGCGGGCGGCAAATTGGCGGCCTTCGCCGCTCGAGGGTCCCGGATCGCGCCGGGTGTGCTGTTCGCCGGAGGCGTCGCACTGACTGCGGTGTCTCTCGGCGTGGGTGGGCGTGTCGCGCTCGGGACGCTGCTCGGTCGGATCGCCGCCGGGAATCGCAGGACCGAGATCGCGTACGCACACGCCCCGACCGTTGACAGCGTGTCAGGCAGCCGCTACAGCCTCGCTGGCTACGACACCCTCGGACTCCAGGGCCGCAGACTCATCTCCGAGACAACCACCGTTGCGGACATCGAGGCCGAGATGGGCGAATCCGCCAGGCGAGCACCCGTGAGGGTGTATGTGGGGCTTGGGACAGCCGATACGGAGGATGAGCGCATCGACATCGCCCTCCAGGAGCTCAAACGCTCGGGGGGCTTCGATCGCTCGCTGATCATCGCCGCATCCCCCGCCGGAACCGGCTACGTCAACTACATCGCCGTCGAGGCCGCCGAGTTCATGGCTCGCGGCGATGTCGCAACCGTCGGGGTCCAATACGGCGAGGTTCCGTCGATCATGTCGATCATGAAGGTGTCGGATGCCGCACGCGTCTACGGGAAGCTCGTCGCACGTCTTCGGTCCGAGATCTCGGAGATCGGACGCGACATACGCCTTGCATCGTACGGCGAGAGCCTGGGAGCCATCACAGCTCAGATGGGAGTGCGGGCAGCTTCGAGGGACAGGGGCAGGTTGATCGTCGATTCCGCATTGTGGGTCGGTACGCCCAAGGGTTCGAGGCTCTTCAACGAACTCACGGACGGCGGTACCCCGGTGTTCGATCACGCCGACGACCTGGTCGAATGGCTCGAAGCAGGGAACGACATGCCGGAGACCCTCCTCCTCAACCACGACAACGATCCCGTCACGAAGTTCACGCCGAAGGTGTTCTACGAGATGCCGGACTGGCTCAAGACTCACGACAGGGGCCGCAACGTCGATGCCCAGATGCGCTGGCTCCCCGGCATCTCCTTCTGGCAGTTCCTCATCGACACCAAGAACGCCGCGACCGTGATCCCCGGCGAGTTCTTCTCGACAGGACACGACTACCGGGCGGACCTCGCCGAATTCGTTCGAGCTGCCTACCGGTTCGATGACGTGTCCCCCGCCCAGATGGAGGCCATCGAGGCGCGGCTCCGGCGATCAGAGATCACCCGAGCGGAACGTATTGCCGAAGGCAGGATTGGAGCCGCCCCCGTCGAGGTGGATCAGATCGGCTCGACGCCGTAGCGCGTCTTCACGAAGTGCTGCGCAACCGCAATCAGGCCTCGCATGATGAACCCCGCGACCACCGATACCCCTGCGATCACCATCCACGACTGCCAGCGAGGCACGCTGAGGTCGAACAACTCCCGGAGCGGGTCGACCGTGAGGACGATCAGGTAGCACCCGAACAGTGCTCCGATCATCGCCATGTGGTAGAGCTCCTTGGGCTCGATGATTTCGAACAGGACGACGAGCCCGAGGACGATCATGAGGGTGGTCGCGGCCGTCCTCGACTGCTGAAGGGTGAGATCGAATGCGCCGAGCCTCGAAATGCCGTACAGCGCGAACGTCGCCACTCCCGAGACGATGCCCGCAGGGACGGCGAACGACAGGACGCGGGGCAGGAACCCGTCACGAACGGGTATCTCTCGGGGCTCGAAGGACAGAAAGAACGCGGGGATACCGATCGTCAGGGATCCGATGAGCGTCATGTGGCGAGGGAGGAACGGGAACGGGAGGCCGACGAATCCGATGGCGACAGCGAGGAAGGTCGCATACACGGTCTTCGTCAGGAACAGGGCAGCGACCCGCTCCATGTTGGCGACCACTCTGCGGCCCTCGGCCACGACATGGGGCAGCGAGGCGAACCGGTCGTCGAGCAGCACGAGTTGGCTGACGGCCCTGGTGGCCCCCGTCCCTGATCCCATGGCAATACCGAGATCCGCCTCCTTCACGGCGAGGACGTCATTGACTCCGTCACCTGTCATGGCAACGACGTGACCCGATGCCTTCAGCGACCGAACGAGGTCCCTCTTCTGTTCCGGGCTGACGCGTCCGAATACGCTCACCCGGTCTGCGACCGCTGCCATGGCGTCGGCCTCGGTGGGCATGGCGTCGCCATCGATGGAGCCTGACCCCGGAACGCCGGTTGCCTTCGCGATCGCTGCGACGGTATGGGATGCGTCCCCCGAGATCACCTTCAGGGAGACCTGTTGTTCGGTGAAGAACCGAACCGTGTCGCCAGCGTCCGGTCGGATCTGCTCGGCGAACAACAACAGGAACACCGGCTCAACATCGGCGATGGTGCCGGCCCCGACCTGATCGGGTACGGTCGCTGCGACGACCACGCTTCGTCTCCCTGCCGCGGATGCTGCATTGATCTCATGAGCGATGCCAACGTCGATGGGCGGGGGAAGCA
>JAWOGV010000304.1:0-4770 GCA_046496605.1 Acidimicrobiia bacterium
CCTCAACCTAGCGCGTCTACCAATTCCGCCACTCCGACGTGGGGAGCCGGGAGTATACCCGGGAGAGCCCGGATACGGTTGTGCCGCGTCCGAGCGGAACCGGCTCAGACGACCTTCTTGACTTCGGGGAAGTGACAGGCCACCCAGTGCCCTGGCTCGAGCTCCGCGAGTTGTGGTTCATCCACGTCGCACTTTCCCTTCACAGCGAGCGGGCATCGTGTGTGGAATCGGCACCCCGACGGCGGGTTCGCCGGTGAGGGGATGTCTCCTTCGAGAAGGATGCGCACCCGTGACGCCTCAATGGTTGGATCGGGAATCGGGACAGCTGAGAGCAACGCGTGCGTGTACGGGTGCATCGGTCGCTCGTACAGGGCATCCCGGTCCGCCATCTCGACCATTCGACCGAGGTACATGACGGCCACCCGGTCGGAGATGTGCCGCACGACCGACAGGTCGTGGGCGATGAACAAGTAGGTGAGTCCGAAGTCCTTCTGGAGGTCGTCGAGGAGGTTGAGCACCTGCGCCTGGATCGACACGTCGAGCGCGGACACCGGCTCGTCGAGGACGATGAACGAGGGGTTCAGGGCGAGTGCGCGTGCGATCCCGATCCGCTGTCGCTGACCACCGGAGAACTCGTGCGGATAGCGGTTTGCATGCTCTGGCTGGAGTCCGACGACCTCGAGGAGCTCCTTCACCTTGTCGAGTCGGCCCTGCTTCGTTCCTTCGTTGTGGACCGTGAGCGGCTCGGCGATGATCGAGGCGACGGTCAGCCTCGGATTGAGGGACGCATACGGATCCTGGAAGACGATCTGGATGTCCTCACGGATCGAGCGGAGTTTGTCCTTGCCTGCGGTGGCGACGTTGACGACCTCTCCCACGGTGGTCGAGCGGAACCAGACGTCACCAGAGGTCGGCTCGAGCAGCCGCATGATTGCGCGCGCTGTCGTCGACTTCCCACATCCGGACTCGCCCACGAGTCCGAGCGTCTCACCCGCCTTCACCTCGAAGGAAATGTCGGTGACGGCCTGAACGGCCCCGATCTGCTTGCGGAAGAAGACCCCCTTGGTGATGGGAAACTCCTTCACCAAGTGGTTGACGCGCAGGATGACGTCGTCAGGCAGCTCGGACACGTCAACAGGCCGCTCCTGGACGGTTTCGCTCACGATGCCGCCTCCTTCCCGCGCTGGGCTGCGCCCCGCACGTCCAGCGCCTTCAGGTCCAGCTCCTCTGCACGGTGGCACGCCACGTCGATTCCGTTCACGTCCCGCAGCGCAGGCAGGACCCGTCCGCAGATCTCCACGGCGAACTCGCACCGCGGCCTGAACCTGCACCCGATCGGCAGGTTGATGACCGACGGCGGAGCGCCGGCGATCGAATGGAGCCGCACCTGCTGGGCGCGGTCGAGTCGCGTCATCGATCCGAGGAGACCCCAGGTGTAGGGATGCTGCGGATTGTGGAAGATCTCGTCCGCGGTACCCGACTCGACGATACCGCCTGCGTACATCACCTGGATGGTGTCACAGAAGCCGGCGACCACACCGAGATCGTGGGTGATGAGCAGCACGGCGGTGTCGCGATCCGCTGCGAGGTGGAGCATGAGGTCCATGATCTGGGCCTGCGTGGTGACGTCGAGCGCCGTCGTCGGTTCATCGGCGATCAGCAGGTCGGGATTGCAGGAAAGGCCCATCGCGATCATCACCCGTTGGCGCATGCCGCCCGAGAACTGGTGGGGGTAGTCGTCGAGGCGCTGGGATGCGTTCGGGATCTGCACGTCGGCGAGCGACTGGATCGCGATGTCCTGGGCGTCCTTCTTGGAAACGTCCTGGTGGAGCACGATGGTCTCGATGAGCTGGTCGCCGATGGTGTACACCGGGTTGAGCGCCGTCATGGGATCCTGGAAGATCATCGCGATCTGGCCGCCGCGGACCTGCTGCATCTCGTCCTCGCCGAGTTCGAGGAGATTCGTCCCGCGAAACTCGATGGAGCCCGTGACGATGTCCCCTGCAGGGGGTTCGATGAGGCGCATGATGGACAAGGCGGTGACGGACTTTCCTGATCCGGACTCCCCCACCACCCCTCGACGCTCGCCGGGTGCGACATCGAACGAGATCCCGTCGACGGCGCGGACCACGCCCTCCTCGGTCGAGAAGTAGGTGCGCAGGTCAGTCACCCTCAGAAGCGGTTCTCTCACGCCACGCCTACTTTCGCTCGATGGTCTGGGTCGGGTCAAGGGCGTCGCGCAGACCATCGCCCAGGAAGTTGATGGCGAGGACGGTGCTCACGAGGGCGAAACCCGCGAACACCGTCTCCCACCAGAACCCCCGAACGGCTTGACGACCTCCCTGGGCGACCATCCCTCCCCACGTCGGGGTCGGAGGACGCACACCGAACCCGAGGAACGACAAGGCAGCCTCGATGATGATCGCTGCGCCGATGACGAGCGTCGTCTGGACGATGATCGGCGACATCGCGTTCGGGAGGATGTGCCGGAATACGATCCGCTGATCACCGGCGCCGGCCGCACGGGCCGCCTCGACGAACTCCTTCTCCCGCAGCGACAGGAACTCGGCGCGAACGATACGGGCGAGCCCACCCCAGGACAGGAATCCGAGGAGAAGGGCGATGCCGATCGGCCCCGATCTCAACCAGCTCGGTAGGAACTCGATCTCAGGGAGGATTCTCCCCACGACGATCGCGACCGGCAGCAGGGGAAGACCGAGCACGAGATCGGTGAACCGCATCAGCGATTGATCGACACCACCCGGGTAGTAGCCGGCGAGCGAACCGGTGATCGTACCGAGGGACGCGACGATCAGGCCCGCGACGACCCCGACGATGAGCGAAGCCCTGCCACCGAAGATGACGCGCGTGAAGACCGAGCGACCGAGGTCATCCGTACCGAATGCGAGAGCCGTCGGCGATGCCTCGACCAGGTTCTCGGTGCCCGATTCGATCACCCTCGTGAACACACCTACTGACGAACCCCTCGGCTCGATGTTCCTGAGGATGCGGCCGTTGCCGTCGACGAGGCTCTTGGTCGGGTCGTCGATCCAACCGGCGGCCTGCATCGCAGGCGCGGTCACGACGATGAGCACCAGGAGGCCGAGGAAGATCGTGGACGCCATCGCGAGCCTGTGGCGCCGCAGCCGGGTCGAGAACAGGTCCCACTGGGTGATCGGCTCAACGGCAATGCCCTCCGCCTCCGCCAACGCAACCCCAGCCAGGGGACGACCAGTGGTCGCATCCTTCGGGTCCTCGGGAGTTATCCCTCCGCCCGAATCACTCATATCGGACCCTCGGGTCCATCACCCCGTAGAGGATGTCCGCGACGATGTTCATGATGACGATGAGGATGCCGATCACCATCACGATGGCCATCACGACGGGATAGTCGATCGTGCCGATGGCATTGATGTAGAGGCGTCCGACTCCCGGCCATCCGAAGATCGACTCCGTGATGATCGCACCGCCGATCACGAATGCGATGTCGAGCGACACGAGCGTCACGATCGGGATCATGGCATTGCGTAGGGCATGCTTCCCGATCACCTTGCGCCTCGGGAGGCCCTTCGCCTTGGCGGTCCGCAGGTAGTCGGAGTGGAGCACCTCGAGCATGGACGCCCTTTGGAACCTCGAGTACCCCGCGAGCGAGATCAGGGCAATCGATATCGCTGGCAGCGCGAGGTGTTGGAGCGTGTCGACGAACTTCCCGATCGGGGTCATCTGCGAGTAGGACGGATCGTTCATGCCTGCGACGAAGAACAGCTTCACACCCGTCCACTTCTCGAGGTACAGCGCGAAGATGATCTGGAGCCCGACGCCGATGATGAAGATGGGAGTGGAGAAGGCGAGGAACGCGCCGAGGGTCCCGAGTTGATCGAAGAACGAGTACTGGCGGATCGCCTGATAGATGCCGAGGGGAATCCCGATGATCAGGGCGATGGCCAGCGCGGTCAGCCCGAGCCGGAACGTTGCGCCGATCCGGGAGAACACGAGGTCCCAGACGTCACCGGCGCCCTGGAACGAGATGCCCCAGTTGAATCGGATCGTCGTGTTGCTCAACGCGACCAGGATGGCGACCGACCACATCCCGAGGAGATATGCGCCCTTCCAATGGGATGTCACGTACCGAAGGATCACGAACGTCCCTGCGACGGCGCCGCCGATCATGACCAGGGGGATCGCGTTCTGGAACTCGAATTCCTGGACGGTCAGGTAGTTCCGCAACCAGGTCGTGTACTGCTTCCACACCGGTTGGTCGAGCCCCCACAGCTCCGTCAGTTGGGCGATGAATGGTTGCATCCGCGGATTGAGCTTCAGCCGGTCGAGGGGACCGCCGCCCGACGCCTGGAGGAGACCGAAGACGATCATGCTCAGGGCGAGCAGAGTGACCATTCCGTACACCAACCGACGGGTGATGTATGCGAGCAAGCTGGGGCCTCCGGCTCAGGGTGAAGGAACTATACCCCATTGCGACCGTACACACCGGCCCAACCGGCCTCACGAATGATGGCGCGACCGGCCCGCGTTCGGGGACGACACAGGGATCCCGGTGGGCAAAGGCGAAGGGGGGCCCTGACGGGCCCCCCTTCGGTTTCGGTCAGTCGGCTCTGTTGAGCCGGTGCTGCGCCTATGCGTCGGCGCGGTACCACTTCTCCATGTTCCAGGAGTGGCTCGCCGTCGTCGGGTTGTGCTTGAAGTTGCCGATCTCGTCCTCCCACACCGCTGCCGTCACGAGACGGGCGTAGAGGGGGATGATGACCAATTCGT
>JAWOGV010000325.1:0-6171 GCA_046496605.1 Acidimicrobiia bacterium
AACACGGTGTCGATCCGGTTCGGGATCTCGTGGGCGCGCTCGGCGAATCCGTACGCCCTGGCAACCACGACCTCTCCATCGACATCGATCCGGACGACTCCCGCGAAGTCATGCTCGGCGGCGGTCTCGTCGATCGAATGTTCGGTGTTCAGCATGAGGACCACACAGTATGTGTGTGTGTCTTGGAGCGCGTCGCATCCCACACCGGGTGGCCCGGATCGCCCCACATCGGTACATGGCTCGGCACGGGCATGGTCGGTGGATCTCCTGTGGTGGGTGTTTACCGGCGTTGCGTTCAGCCCTCGGGATCCCAGCGCCAGCCGTCGACGATGAGGTGGTCGATGACCGCCGCTCCATCGTCGTCGACGGCGACCACGACATCGACCCGCTGAGCCCGCTCCACCTCCCACCCCCTCCCCTCGGGCACGAAGTATTCGTTGATGTCGTAGTCGACGCCCACCTCGTCATCCCGCACCCAGGTGATCGTTCCGCGAATCGCAACGGCGTCGCCTGCTGCCGGGGAACCCAGGACGGCGGTTGGTTCGCTGAACTCGCCGCGGGGCTCGAGTACCACCCAGATGCGATCCCCTTCAGCTGGGTTCTCCATCTCCCACGGGACGCCGAGGCGGGGAATCGCCTCGATGGCGTAATCCAGGATCACGTAGTCCCCTCGGAAGAGATCCCTTGGATCGATCGGCCTCGTCTGGAGGGTCACGCGCTGGCCGCTGGTGAGCACAGCCTCGCTCGAGCGCACCATGTTCCCGACGAACACCACCTGTGCCATCACGAGGAGCACGAACACGATCAGGCGCGATCGCTTCACGGCGCCACCTTCTCCTGATGCATGGCGACCACCACCCGTCGCCGTGCCACCTCGAGGCCGACACCGAGCAGGACCAGGAGAATCCCGCCTGCGATCATCGACGCCCCCGTCCCGAGCATGCCCGCGCCGATCTCGATGTAGCGAGCGAACACGGCAATCCCGAAGACGACCACGCCCACATTCACGAGCGCCTGTCGACCCGTGGCGATGCCCCCCGTCACCATCACGACGATCATCGCGACCAGGATCACGTTCGTCACCGCGAACCGTGGGGCTTCCACGAGCGAGGACGCGGCGATGAACAGCGCAGCCGAAACGGCTGCGAGGCCGACCAACGATGCCGTGAACGCGACTTCACGGTCGAACGAACGCCGCTGTGCGGTGCGAATGACCACTCCCGCCACTGCCAGGACCCCGCAGATCACGAACAGGGCGAGCAGGCTGCCGGAGACATCCGCGATCCATCGACCGGACCATCCGACGAATCGGAAGCTACTGACGAACAGCACCACGAGCATCACCACCGTGCCAAGCCATTCCCACGGCGGGGCGAGGTACCGGAGGCTGCCGAGGTCACGGTGGGCGCCGCCAAGCGATGCGATCGCCCCGCCCACGAGCACGTAGGTCGTCAGGACGGCTGGGACAGGGATGCCACCCCCAGCGGCACGGGTCCACTCGTCGAGCCGATAGGCGATCACGCCGAGCGTCACCAGGATCGACAACGCCGCAATGGTGCGGGATCTCACGACGTAGGCGAGCGGGAACACCGGGACCAGCCACATCAGGAAGAGGTTCGGATCGTCGAGCGGTCGGTTGTACTCCTGGGCAACCAGGAATACGGCACCTCCGTAGGCGACCGTCCCGATGAAGAGGATCGCCTCCCCGGTGTGGCGGAAGCCGGTGCGGAACCGAATCCAGTATCCAGCGCCTTCGAGAACGACGACTGTGGCGAGAACGAGCGACGACCTCTGGAGGGAATCCAGGTTCCCCCAATTCGACGACACCACGAGGAGGATGCCGGCGCCGACGAGGATCGCCCCCAAGGTCGACACGACCGCAACCATGCGGCTGAACCCACGGTCGCGCTCGTCGTCCTGATGGTGTTCGCGATGGTACGACGTGATGGCGTTGGTCTGTTCAACTGTCAGGAGATCGGCACGCTGCCACTCGTCGAGCATGTGACGGACCATCCTGTCGCTCACCGTCGGTGTGCCCGCCGGGTCACCGCCGGCTGGTGTCGTCATCCGATCGTCTCCTTCCACGCGGCGGGCGTGCGTGCCCCGTCCCAGCCCGGCAGTTCCCTCTCGTTCATCAGTTGATCCGAATCTGGACGATCTCGGTGATTGCCCCGTCGTTCACATAGATCCACACATCCCAGCAACCGTTGGGAGGGCAGGGACCGACCGTTTGTGGATCCGGGTACCACAGCTCGTACGGCATGGCGGTCGCGTAGCGCCCTTCGATGTGGCGGTACACGGACGCACGGGGATCGGTCGGCACCATGCGAAGTGCAGGATTGGCGTTGGTGATCCAGGCCACATCGTCCTCGTCCGGAAGGGAGAGGCACTTGAGGTCGAACTCCACCTGCGTCGCCGTTGCCCCCACGATCGTGCCGACCCAGATCCCATCGGGCAGCGAGGAGGTGCCAGGCGAGCACCCGGAGCCGAAGAAGTCACCAGATCCAGGCTGCTGTGGCGGGCGTGACGTGGGCACATCGACGGCGTAGCGGCCCTGGGAGGTGGTCGTCGTGGCGAGGCTGGCGGTGCTGGAGCTCGTTGTTGTCGTGACGGTCGTCGTGGTGGTCGTGGAAGCGATGGTCGTGGATGTGGTGGACGAGGATGAGGTCGTGGTCGATGGTGCCATGTCGGTTGCGGGTGTGGGGGAAGCGGCTGTCAACGTCGTCGTCGGTCTGATCGTGGTGGTCGTGGCGACGGTGGTCGATGTCATCTCCGCGGCTCGAAGATCCCCAGCGGTCGACGGGTCACAGGCGACGACAGCAAGAGCGGTCGTCATCAGGACCCAGCACTTCATCGTCGCGCTCTTCATCATGCTCCCGCGCGTTCCTCACTCCCATCGCTCCAGGATCTCGGCTGTATGGGCGAGTCGTTCACCGATGCGTGTCCGGTACTTCTCGAGCACCGACCCTGTCGCGATGAACAGGGCTGCGGCGAGCCCGCCGATCACGAGCCACCAGCCACCGCTCATCGACTGGCCCATGCCTTGCACGAGCGGGACCATCACAGCCATCAGGATCGCGGCGGTGATTGCCGACATGCCGAGCACCGCTCGTCGCCGGACCTGGGTCGCAATGCCCCACGCGAGGAGCACGGCGCCTTCGAGTCCCAGGAGCAGCCCGTACCACAACGACGTCGTCGCCATCTCGCGTCCAGCGAGCACCAGAGGAGGCAGCATCAACGCCCACTCGACGACGTGAAGCCATTCGGGTGACTCCTCATCGAGACGGCGCCTCCTCGTCCGCTCGACCTCGACCATCACCAGCAGGACGGCGCATACGGCGGTCACGGTGGCGAGGAGTTCGAGCGTCCACTGGTACTCGATCAGGACGAGCACCCCCGCGAGCCATGTGACCACCGCGACGTGCAGCACGAGGGGTTGCCGGGCCGTGAGGGCGTACGCGGCGAACCCTGCCCCGTTCACGATCAGCATCCACCCGAACTGCGCGGAGACCGGAGGAAAGAGCACGAACGTGCCAACTGCCGCGATGGCGCTGAAACCGGTTCCAACGACGATCCAGGAGAGGCGCGCCAATCCGGCGGTCACGCCTGCGACGCCTGCGGCGACGGCACCGCCAAGTGCGATCGCAAGCAGTGTCGGCATCGCCCACCAGTCGTCAGGCCCGAGGGAAGCCGCAACGAACCCTGCGGATACCACGAAGGTGGCCGAGCCGAGCACGTCACCAGGGAGGTCGGATGTCGCGATCCACTCCCGATTCGCGATGAGGTGGCCCCCGATGGAGGCCGCAACGGCTGCGGCCAGCAGCATGGCATCCCGGGGAGCGAGGAGCTGTGATCCCGTCCCGATCGCAGCAACGGAAGCGACCACGACCATGAGATGGAGTGGTATCACCCAGGCGTTCGCATGAGGGTCGGACCGCAGGCGTGTGACGCCTGTCGCAGCCAGCGCGACGACGATCACGACGCCGAACCACATCCATGCGACGGCGGTTCCGACGGTCCTCCACCACATCACCAGTTGGACTGCTGCGAGGGTCATCACGCCGGCAGTCGCCGCCATCCAGGTGGCCGTCTGGAGCGTGGCCACGAGCCCGATGGCGGCCGCATCGAGGAGGAGGAGCACCCACGACGTGAGTTGGGCGTCCGCCATGGGCAAACCCAGCCATGCGGCGGTGCCGGAGGCGACGAACGCGACCTGCGCCAGCACCGCCGTCGGAGCCCGCCACATCGTGATCCGCTCCTCCTCGGTGGCGATCACAGACACGAGCCACACGGTGAGGAGCGCGCCACCGATGAAGGCGGTCGACCACACGGCTTCGAGCCAGTCGAGGCGCATACCGCGCAGGGCGAGGGCGCCTCCGACACCGACCAGGGCAGTAGACACCCATACACCGATTCGAGCTCGTCGCACGGTCGCCGGGTAACCGACGAGGACCGCCTCGATCCATGCGACCGTCGCCCACGTCAACGCCGCGGCGTCGATGCCGAACACCCGGTACGCCTCGACCGCCGCACTCGCCAAGGCGAGCTGACCGACGGCACCAATGGGGTCAACCCATCGTCGGTGGATCGTGCCTGCACTTCCGAGGAGCCACACGGCGACCGCACCTGCCGACAGACCAGCACCGGCGGTCAGCGAAAGGAGCACGACCCACTGCGGGTCGACCTCGAGCCAGGTGACGGTCGCCACTGCCGAGGCTGCCCACAGGGTGGTCGCAAACCAGGGAAGGACAAGGCCCGCCGGTGTGTCGCGGCGCCACTCCGCAAGCGCCGTCTCGACCACGGCGGCGCATGCGAGGCTCACCGGGAGCCAGAGCTCGCCCGCCATCGCCCCTGAACCGATGCCGACGGCCACAGCCAGATGCAGCCACAGATCCTCGGCGCGGATCAGTGCGACCACCGCGAGGAGCATCGCGCTCCACGCCAGGGTCGGCGCCGACGTCTGAACGACAGCCACGATCGAGGCAGCGGTCATCACGAGGAGTCCGACACCGAGGGAAAGGACGGAGGGATCCGTGAGATTCCTCGACCGACGACCCGGCAGCAGCGCAGCAACGAGGACGACAAGAGCGACGAAGGGAAGCAGCCACACGATGTCGTTCTCGATGCGCGTCTCGAGCATGTCGACGTACGCGATGAGCAGATACAGCCACACGAGGGGTGTGAGCAGCCGGATCCGATATGCCACAGCGACGGCACCTGTCGCCGCACCTGCGCCGAGCCCCCAGGCCCACGACCAGTCCCCGTCGTTGACAGCGAAGACCATGCCCACGGCCGTCGTGGCGACGCCCACCATCACGGCCGTCGCGACCCACGGGCGGAGGGCATGTGCGGCCGGTACGAGGTGCAGGATCACCATGATGCTTGTCACGGCCAGCGCGGTCACCAGGACGGGTCGGAACAGGTGCACCTCTGCGAGATCGGCTTGGAACGCCCAAGCGGCGATCGCGGCGTAACCGGAGACCCATGCGAGGGCCGAAGCGGCTGGAGAGCCCAAGCGCACCGACGCCAAGCCAGCGGTTGCAACACCGACCGTCAGCGCAAGGGCCATCACGGCCACGTCAGCATCGGGGATGGGGACCGCGACGGCGGCGACACCAGCCGCGTACCCAAGGACAAGACACGTCCATCCGATCACCGGACGTGCGGCGATGAGGGAAGCCGTGACGAATCCGATCCCCAGCAACGTCAAGGGGATGCCGAGGCGTGCGGGTTGGTCCGCGAACCAGGTGAACTGCCAGCATGCGAGGAGCGTGAACGGGGTCACGACCAGGGCCGTGACGAAGCCGGGGACAGTACGCAGCGGCTCCCACTTCTCGTTCTTGGCGATCGCCGCCTCGATGCTCGGGACCCCTCGCACGTCCATGAGTAGTGCTTCGATCCCGTGGACGAGGAGCATCGCTCCGAACGCGATGAGGGCAGCATCCTCGATGCCTCCAGCGGGGGAGACGTCCGTCGAGAACGCACCCTCGCCAGCAACGGCGGGAGCGAGCGCACAGTACAGGGCCAGGTGGCCGATCAGGCCGTGGATCGGCGCCCAGCGCCTCACGAATGGGAGGTAGGTGCTCGCAACGAACAGGATCCCTGTGGCTGCGAGGACACTCGACATCACGACGGCGGTGCTCACGACGTTCGGATCGAGGGCGTCGACGA
>JAWOGV010000355.1:0-2827 GCA_046496605.1 Acidimicrobiia bacterium
CTTCACCGTCAACGGTGACGAAACCGTCGGCGAATGTTGGGGCACGAGCACAGGCACCAATGACGGAGGCACCTGGGAAGGTACCTTCACCGGTACAACCAGGTGGACGACCACCAGCCCGGCACACATGCACGTCATCGAGCAGACCGCAACAGGTACAGGCGACTACGAAGGACTCACATATGTGAGCACGATCGAGGGCACTGACTTCCCGTGGACCGTGACCGGAGAAATCGGACCGATCGAGTAGCACCCACTCCACATACTCGTCGGCGCATGTGAGCGGCTGGTCGTACCTCTCCGACCGGGCAGCGTCGATCGCCCGGTTAGGGTTCGTGGAATGGACCTGGGACTCGCCGGCCGACATGCGCTCGTTGCTGCCGCCTCGCGCGGACTCGGAGCCGCGATCGCCAGGACCCTCGCCGCGGAGGGATGCACCGTCGAGATCTCATCCCGATCCCTCGAACGCGCGCAGGCGACCGCGGACGCGATTCGGTCCGAGACCGGTGGCACGGTCACCGCTGCCTCGGTCGATGTCGCAGATTCGCAGGCCATCCGCTCATGGCTCGATGACGCCGCAGGCCGTTTCGGTGGCCTCGACATCGTGATCCCGAACGCCGGCGGGCCACCGGCGGCGCCCTTCGACGAGACGTCCGAGGGGGACTGGGACTACGCGTATGCACTCACGCTCCGCTCCGCCATGGCGTTCGCTGCGGGGAGCCGACCCCATCTCTCGGATGGCTCGGCCGTGTTGTACATGACGTCGATATCGGTGCGCCAGCCGATCTCGGCGCTGGCGTTGTCAGGCGTGTTCCGTGCCGGCGTCGCGGCGCTCACGAAGACGCTGGCAGACGACTGGGCTCCCGACGGTATCCGTGTGAACCACCTGATTCCCGGGAGGATCGCAACCGAGCGCGTGCGTGAGCTCGATGAGGGCACGGCGGAGCGGAGAGGTATCGAGGTATCGGCGGTCCGACGCGATGCTGAGCACGCCATCCCGCTCGGCCGGTACGGGGAGCCTGATGAATATGCCGCGGCAGCGGCCTTCCTCGTTTCCCCTGCGGCGTCCTACATCACGGGCGCGACGCTCCAGGTCGACGGCGGTTCGCTGCGGGCGATCATGTGAGCGAGACGGTCGCCGATGCCGTCGGCGCCGATGGCACCGGCGCAGGTCAGATGCCGAGTTTCTTGAGGAATGCCTCGGCGTTCGGCTCGCGGCCGAGGAACGCCCTGAGGTGGTCCCATGCATCGCGCGAGCTTCCCGTGGCCAGCACCTCGCGTCGATACCTGCGCCCGACGTCGGGGGAGAGGACCCCATCGCGCTCGAACACCGAGAACATGTCGTCCCCGTACACCATGGACCACAGGTAGCCGTAGTAGCCCGCGTCGTATCCACCCATGAGGTGCCCGAACGATGCAGCGAAGAAGGTCCCCTCGTGCATCGGGAGGAGCGTGTAGTCGTTCGACGTGCGTTGGAGGTAGTCGAGGTCGGGACTGGGACCCGCCGTGTGGATCGCGAGGTCGAACCGGCCGAGGGAGACCTGGCGGAGGGTGAGCAAGCCGATGTTCTGGTCCCGAGCAGCGACCAGCCCCTCGACCAATGCATCCGGAATCGGCTCGCCCGTCTCGTGGTGGACCGCGAAGCGCCGCAGGACGTCCGTGTTCCACATCCAGTTCTCCATGATCTGGGACGGCGCCTCGACGAAATCCCACTCCGTGTCGAATCCTGCGAAGCGCTGCACGTCCACCTCCGTCAAGCAGGTGTGGAGGACGTGCCCGAACTCATGCCACAGCGTGACCGCCTCGTCGTGCTTGAGGAGCGATGGTGTGGTTCCACCCGGTTTGGTGAAGTTCGCGGCCACGGCGGCCACGGGGAGGGTGAGGGCGCCGTCCCGGTCGCGGCGGCGGTTCACCACGTTCCAACACGCCGCGTGCGTGAACTTGCCCTCGCGGGGATGCAGGTCGAGATGGAACACGGCGAGCGGTTCGTGGGTCGTTGCATCGTCGATCCGATACGTGATCACGTCGTCATGCCAGGTGGGATGGTCCTCGAGCTCGACGTACTCCACACCGAGCACCTCGCCGGTGACATCGAGCATCCCTGCCACGACCCTGTCGAGGGCGAAGTACTTCGCGACCTCGTTCTGGTCGATGCCGAAATCCCGCTTCTGCTGGAGCGTGTGGTAGTACGGACGGTCCCACGGCTGGAGACCGGCACCGGGATGGTCCTCGCGTAGGAGTGACTCGAGCTCCATCTTCTCGGCGGCGGCGAGTCGCGACAGCCCAGGGATGACGGAGGCGTACAGGTCCTCCACCGACACGGGATCCGCCATCTTGACTTCCATCGCGTACTCGGCCCAATCGCCATACCCGAGGAGCGTCGCGATCTCGTATCGGATCCCGATCGCCTCCTCGAGGAGGACGCGGTTGACGTCGACGGCCCGATTGAGGTACTTGAACTGCAGCTCCCTTCGCTGGTGACGCAGCGGTGCCTGCTCCATGAAGGGGACGTAGGCCGGGTAGTCGAGGGTCACACGAACGGTGCCCTCCTCATCGCCCGGTTCGAGCGAGTCCAGGTAGGTCGGGGGCAGGTCGGCGATGTCGCTGAAGGGAATGTCGAGGTGGTCCTTGTACTCGGCGATGTTGCGGGCGAATTCGACCTGGAGGGCGATCAGCCGTGTTCGCAGCGCCTGGACCCTCGCGCGGTCCTCGCTCGAGAGGTCGTGGCCCGCCCTCCTCAGATCCCTCACCCACTCGACAAGCGATCTCGCCTCGAGCCCTTCGAGGCCCTCGTCATCGACCGTCAGGACGGAGTCGTACACGTCGC
>JAWOGV010000379.1:0-6228 GCA_046496605.1 Acidimicrobiia bacterium
CAACATCCTGCCCCATGGCCTCGATCCGTCCCTCTACCTGCCGATGGGCAATCTCACAAACGCATACAAGCGCAGTGAGATGGTCGACCCGGACCTCGGCCTCGCCGTGTACTCCCTCGAGTCGCTGGTCAGCGACCGCCCAGAACCGGCCCAGGCGCTGCGCGCGACAGCCGTCTGGTCGACGGGCGCCGATGGAGCTGCCGTCTCACTCGACCCTGGCGCGATACGGGACTTCCGAGCGGGCGAAGGAGTCGCCGGTGGCTCCAAGACAACGGGTGTTCCGGGCGCGTACCTGCTGCACACGGCAGTGGACCTCCGACCAGGGGAGAGCCGAACATGGTTCATCGTCGCCGACGTCGGGATCGACCAGCCGGGCATCTCCGAACTGCGGCATCGGTTGCGCTCGCTCGTCGACCCGTCGACCGAGCTCGTCACCTCGGTGGCCGCCACCGCGAGAGGGCTCGTCGAGGTGATGGCACGCGCCGACGCCCTGCAGTGCACCGAGGACGAGATCGCGACGGCGCATCACCTCGCCAACGTGACCTACAACGTCATGCGCGGTGGTATCCCCCTCGACGGCTACACCGTCGACACGGAGGAGTTCAGTCGCTACTTGGCGGTGCGAAACCGAGCCGTCGCAGCCCGCCACGGCGCCTTCATCTCGACCATGGACGCCGCCATGGACAGGAGCGCCTTCATCCGTCGGGTCGCGCACACCGATGACGCGAGCCTTATGCGGCTCGCGCACGAGTACCTGCCCTTCTCGTTCTCGCGCCGTCACGGCGATCCAAGCCGCCCGTGGAACGCCTTCTCCATCCGCGTGACGGACCCCGAGGGGAACGCCGTGCGCTACTACGAGGGGAACTGGCGTGACATCTTCCAGAACTGGGAGGCGATGTGCCTCAGCCATCCCGGGTACCTACCCGACATCGTCTCGGTGTTCGTGAACGCGTCGACGCCCGACGGCTTCAACCCCTATCGGATCACGAGCAACGGCATCGACTGGGAGGTCCCGGATCCCCACGACCCGTGGAGCAACATCGGATACTGGGGCGACCACCAGATCGTGTACCTCCATCGCCTCCTCGAAGCCAGCGACCGGCACCTGCCGGGGGCGATCACGCGCCTGCTGGACGACGCACGCTTCGCGTATGCCGATGTCCCCTATCGGATGGTCGCCTACGACCGGCTCGTCGCCGACCCGAAATCGACCATCGAGTACGACGACGTGACAGGCGCCGCGGTCGCGGCTCGAGTCGCCGACGTCGGTGGGGACGGACGGTTGGTGTGGAGCGGCGGAAGCATCCGCCACGTCACCCTGGCGGAGAAGCTCGTCGTCCCCGCACTCGCGAAGCTCTCGAACTTCGTCCCCGGAGGCGGCATCTGGATGAACACGCAACGCCCCGAGTGGAACGACGCCAACAATGCGCTCGTGGGCCACGGCCTCTCGATGGTGACGCTGTACCAGCTCCGCGCCTACCTCGACTACCTCCGTCGCCTCGTCGCAGACTCCGGAGTGCATGGGGTCCCCATGTCCCGCGAAGTGGCGGACTGGCTCCGGGCGGTCGTTGCTGTGCTCGAAGCGGCCCCGACGCGACCAGACGGGGATCTCACCGACGACCAGCGCATGCAGATGGTCGCGTCGTTGGGTCGATCGTTCTCCGAGTACCGGGAGCGGGTGTACCGGGACGGGTTCACGGGAACGACGCCGGTCACGATGGACGAGGTGATCGCCCTGTGCGAAGCGGCCGCTGCACACCTCGACGCCACGATCGCGGGCAATCGGCGACCCGACGGCCTGTTCCACGCCTACAACCTGATCCACTTCGCCAGCGGCGGCGAGGGAGCCACCGTCGAGCACCTCGAGGTGATGCTCGAGGGCCAGGTCGCCGCGATCGAGAGCGGCGTCCTCGACGCTGCTGCCTGCGCCGACATCGTCGATGCGCTGTTCGCCAGCGACCTGTACCGAGCCGACCAGGACAGCTTCATGCTGTACCCGGCACGGGCACTGCCCGCGTTCTTGGATCGCAACATCGTGCCGATGGACGACGTGCAGGGGAACCCGCTGCTGCTGCGCCTTCTCACCAATGGTGGCGGCGGTATCGTCGTGCGGGATCTCGACGGTCACGTCCGGTTCGACGCCGAATTGCCCACACGGGATGCGCTCGGCGCCCGCCTCGAGGTGCTCGCCGGGGATCCGGCCTATTCGGATCTCGTCCGCGAGCACGGATCGTCGACGGTGGCGGTCTACGGGCGGGTCTTCGGACACCACGCCTACACCGGGCGGTCCGGCTCGATGTACGCCTACGAGGGCATCGGATCCATCTACTGGCACATGGTCGCGAAGTTGCTCGTCGCCATCCAGGGTGTGGCCATCAGACGCTCAGCAGCGGGGGATCACCCGGATTCCGTCCAACGGCTCATCGATGGGTACTGGCGCGTCCGCGCAGGGCTCGGGTACAACAAGCAACCGGCGGATCACGGGGCCATCCCCCTCGATCCCTACTCCCACACGCCACGTCACGCCGGCGCCCAGCAGCCGGGCATGACGGGCCTCGTGAAGGAGGAGATCCTGGTGCGCCCCGCGGAGTTGGGCGTGATCATCGACCGGGGGGAGATCCATTTCGACGCCATGTTCCTCCGAACCTCCGAGCTGCTCACCCACGAGTGTGAATGGAGCACCTTCGACCCATCGTGTACGTGGGACACGACGGAGATCCCCGCCGGGTCGCTTGCGATGACGCTGTGCCAGGTGCCCATCATCATCACGAAAGCCGAAGGCGCACCATGGATCGAGATCGATCTCGTCGAAGGGGACACCGTCCGCGTGCCAGGTGCGTCCCTCGGTCAGGAGTGGAGTTCGAAGGTCTTCGATCGCTCGGGGCAGATACGCCGCATCCGCGCCTTCGTGGACGCCTGACCTCTTCGCTGCACGGATCCAGCGGCTCCCGTACCCATGCCAGGACATCGTGGCTCGATCCCGTAGGGTGACCACGACGGGAGGACGATCGTTGGTTCCCAACGTGCGGGATCGTTCGCGGCGGAAGCTGCCGGCATGGCTCGATCGAGCCGTGTCGATCGCCGTCCTGCCCACCGACAGCCCGGACGTTCGTCAGACGAAGCGACTGCTGACCGGCATTCTGTGGGCGACCATCCCGGCGACCGCCCTCTCCATGGTGCAGTTCGCCGTCGTCGAGGGGGCACCCGAAATGGCGCTCGTCGTCCTCCCGCCCGGCCTCACGTCGATCGTCACGCTGTTGATCGTCTCATGGCGCCCGACGAGCTATCCCCACATCGCCCACCTCCCGGTCGGGGTGACCCTCCTCTCCTCCGCGATCGCGGTCGCCCTTGGGGGAGGCTTCCTCGGATCGGCGGGGAACGCCATGTGGGGGATCGTGGCGGTCCTCGGGGCTGCCGCGGTCTTCGGCGATCGCAGGGCGACCGCTTGGCTGTGGGTGTTCATCGTTGCCATGGTCGCCTCGAGCTGGATCGGCGCTCACACCGAACCGGTGATCGTATTCGAGCATGCCGAACGAGCCGCGACCTTCAACTTCGTTGCCGTATCCCTGTTCATCTTCTTCATGGTCATGTACTACGTGCGCCAGCGTACGGTGCTGCTCGGTCAGTCCGAGCGACTCCTGCGCAACATCCTCCCCTCACCGATTGCCGAGCGCCTCAAGGCGGAAGACGGGATCATCGCCGACGACTTCGCCGCAGCGTCGGTTCTCTTCGCCGACGTCGTCGGCTTCACCCCCATGACGAGCGACATGACGTCGGCCGAGGTCGTCGGAATGCTCGACGAGGTGTTCTCCGAGATCGATCGTCTGGTCGACGAGCGCGGACTCGAGAAGATCAAGACGATCGGTGACGAGTACATGGTCGCTGCGGGCGTTCCCGAACCCAGGGAGGATCACGCCGAGGTGCTCTGTGACCTCGCCCTTGCACTCAGGGACATGGCTGACACGATGACGTTCTCCGGGAGGCGGATCAGCTTCCGCACCGGCATCAATTCCGGCGCAGTCGTGGCCGGGATCATCGGGGTGAAGAAGTTCAGCTACGACCTGTGGGGGGACGCCGTGAACGTGGCGAGCAGGATGGAGACCTCGAGCCTCCCCGGCGAGATCCAGCTCACCACGGCGACGTTTGACCTGGTGTCCGAGTTCTTCGTGTGCGAACGCAAGGGCCTGATCGACGTCAAGGGCAAGGGGGAGATGGAGGTCTGGCTCCTCATCAGCCGGCGGTGAGCCCTGCAGGTACCCCGCCATCCCCTCCACCCGCCATCCACGCGACCTGGCAGCCGGGTAGCGTGATCGGGTGAGTCACCTCGTCGTCTACTGGAACCTCGTCCGGCTCAACCCGGATTTCCGGCGACTGTACCTTGCACGGCTCGTGTCCTTCGCCGGGGACTGGTTCCTCGTCGTTCCCCTGTTGGGGCTGGTCTATGAGACGACGAATTCGCCTCTTGCCGCGAGTGCCGTGCTGGCCGCCCTGGCCCTTCCCGCTGCGCTCCTCGCTCCCGTGACGGGATTGGTGTCGGATCGCGTCGATCGCAAGGTCGTCCTCGTGGTGTCCGACGTCCTTCGCGCCATCCTCGCCCTCGCCCTCCTCCTGACCGAGACAGTCGGAGCCGTGTGGTATCCGCTGACAATCGTGTTCCTGGAGGGGGCAGGGGCAGCGTTCTTCTATCCGGCATCCGCGGGTGCCCTGCCGAACGTCGTCAGCGAACGGGACCTTCCAGCCGCGAACGCCCTTATGTCCTCGGCCTGGGGAACGATGGCCGCCCTCGGCGCGGCAGCGGGAGGCGTGTTCGCCACCCTCGTGTCACGCGACGCTGCGTTCGTGCTCAACGCCGCATCGTTCTTGTTGTCGGCGGTCCTCGTCGCGCGTGTCGCAACGAGGCTCCAAGACGGCCGCCTCTCGCACACGGACGACCGCCGGTCGAACTCGAGTGCCTTTCGCTACATCTTCCGCCATCGGCGGGTACGGGCGCTGCTGACCTCCAAGGGTGTCCACTCGCTCACGTCGGGCGGTGCGGTTTCCCTCTTCGCCTTGATGTCGATCACGCTCTATGAGACCGGGGATGCCGGGACAGGCGCCCTGTTCGGGGCGAGGGGACTCGGCAACATGGTCGGTCCGATACTCGCGCTCGCGATCATCGGTCCCGCTACGCACCGCATCCTCGGATCGATCGGATGGATGATGGTGGTGTGGGGCGTCGCCTACATCTTCGTGGGGATCGCCCCAACACTCCTCCTGGCAGCAGTAGCCGTCCTGGTGGCGCACATGGGCGGTGGCTCCCAATTCACCTTCTCCACCTACGGGCTCCAGGACCTGATGCCCGACGACGTGCGAGGCCGTGTCTTCGCACTCGACTTCGGCATCGACATGCTCGCCATCTCGGTGTCGGCACTCATCGTCGGTGCCCTCGCACAAACGATCCCCATCCGGTCGCTGTTGGTCGGGTTGGGCATCGTCGCCATCGTGTTCGGATCGATATGGACGGCGGTCACCCGTTCGTATTGGGCAGACCTCGACACTCCGATCGCGCGCTGACGTCGATCGTCATCGCCTTGCACGACCTGCTCCCTGCCCCTGCGTCGGCGTGGGATCAGGTCGGTTCGAGGGCCAATTGGAGGACCTCGTCGATTGTGTCGACCAGGTGGAAGGTCATCTCCTCGCGGCAGCTGTCCGGCACGTCGTCGAGATCGGCCTCGTTCCTCGCCGGCAGGATCACCTCGGTGAGCCCAGCCCGCTGGGCAGCGAGCACCTTCTGCTTGACGCCCCCGATCGGCAGCACCCTGCCCTGCAAGGTGATCTCGCCCGTCATGCCAAGCGTGCCCTTCACGTTGCGCCCCGTCAGGAGCGAGACCAGTGCGGTCGTCATCGTGATACCGGCCGATGGCCCGTCCTTGGGGACCGCACCCGCGGGCACGTGGAGGTGGAACTTCCTGGCCAACGACGCGCGATCGATGCCCAACGGGGTCTTGTGGGACTCGACGTACGACAGGGCGATCCGTGCTGACTCCTTCATGACGTCACCGAGCTGGCCCGTGAGCGTCAGACCCGGTTCCCCGTCCATCGAGGTCGCCTCGATGAACAGCACGTCGCCACCGGCACCGGTCACCGCGAGACCCGTTGCCACACCCGGAACCGCCGTTCGGTCCTTCGCCTCGTCGCGCCAGACCTTCGGCTTCCCCAAGAACTCCTTGATGTCGGGTTCGTCGACCT
>JAWOGV010000381.1:0-4781 GCA_046496605.1 Acidimicrobiia bacterium
TGTACGCGGCCATGTTCCCGCCGACCGTCACCGCCCACAGTGCCAGTTGGTCCCATGGGAGGAGGTACCCGGTGAACGAGAGGAGCAACGTCAGGAGGAGCAGGATGATGCCGACGACCCAGTTGAACTCACGGGGCGGCTTGTACGCGCCGTGGTAGAAGACCCGTGACATGTGAAGGAAGACCGTGAGCACCATCACGTGGGCGCCCCAACGGTGCATGTTGCGCACGAGCTGACCGAATGCCACATCCGTTGCGAGCGCCTGGAGGTCGAAGTAGGCCTGGGGCGACGTCGGTCGGTAGTAGAACATCAGGAAGATGCCGGTGATCGTGAGGAGTATGAAGAGGAAGAAGCTCAGGCCACCGAGGCACAGCGTGTAGGAGAGCTTGACGCCGTGGCGCTTCACCTTCACCGGATGGAGGTGATACAGGACATTGTTCATCACGACGTAGGCGCGGTTGCGGGGCGAGTCCCCGCTGTCGGCCCGCATCGACGAGCCGGGCCGGAATATCGACGTCCAGACCTGGGAGTTGCGGACGTGGTCACCCAGTCCGGTCACGGCCTCCTTGAGCCCTGTCCTCCCGTTACCGTCAGCCACGAGCGTTCTCCATGTTCGTTACCACCGCGTCCCGTAGCTGACGCCGTTCTTCTCGTCACGCTCACCCGTGTCGTACTCCCACGGCGCCATGTCGTACTGCGATCCCTGGTCGGCGAGCGAACCTGCGAACTTGCCGATCGTGATGACGTTCGTCGGGCACCGATCGACGCACAACTTGCATCGTGTGCACTCGGTGTCGTCGATCACGAAGATCGCCCCGTTCTCCTCATTGTCCGCCGGGTTGTCGACGCCGAAGGTCTCCGAGATGATGTCGGTGGAGAGGAAGTGGATGCACTTCCATGGGCAGATGTCGACGCAGCCCGCGCACAGGATGCACTCAGCCTCGTTGATGTGGATGAACGTCTTCGGCTTCACGCCTGCCTGGACATACGACGTGTCGACGATGGCGAGCTGGTAGTCGTCCCGCATCGGCGGTGTCTCGAGCCACGCTTCCTTGGCCATCATTTCACCGTCCGCATCGGGCGCCCGTAGTTCGAAACGGGTTCAGGCTTCGGCGCATCGGAACGCTTCGCCCGCTCCTGCCATTGGTACATGACGACGGGCAACACGATGAGGAGGGTCGTGACGTACCCGGCGACGATCATGTCCTTCAGTGCCGCATACGAGATCGAGATCTCGTTGCCGAGGACGAGGAACGGTGGGATCGTGACGAAGATCTTGACCTGGGTCCACTCGAGGGTCGACTGGAACAGCGTGAGCATCTGGTTCGGGATGATTGCAAACAGGATGAACATCAGCCCGGTGAACAGCAAGGCCCCGAGCATCGCTCGCGCCCATGTGAGCGTCCGACGGTGGATGAAGCCGAACGCGGCACCCGCCATCGCCATCAGTACGCCGCCGAGGGCGATCGTCTGCGCGATCGTGGCTGGCACCCATCCCCTGGGAAAGTTGGCGAAGATCTCCTGGCCGAACTCGTTGAACTCGGCCGCCTCAGCCGTGTGGACGAGGAACGATCCGACGATCGCAACGACGATCCCCACCAGGATCAAACCCAGTCCTGCGATGAGTTGCTTCCGTTCGGTCACGTATGCCCCTGTCCGAGTGTCGGCAGTTTACGGTGCCCGAGAACTCATGCGGGTGAACCTCGATGGAGCCCCCGGGCGAACCGATTCCCCGATTGTGGTCCTTTCGTGACCGACACGCCAACCGATGCGGGTTGCGGACTTGTCCGCGGCTAGAGTTTCGCCAGCCATCCCATGGGCAGCGCTATCAGCACGCACAGGAGGACGCCGAAAGCGTGACCGCCGAATCTGCATCCAACCATCCGGACCAGGCATCCCGCCCTCCCCACGACACAGGTGTCACTCGTACACATGTGACCGTCGCCTCGATCTTCCTCCTCGTCGGGTCCCTGATCGGTGCGGTGGCGGCGCTGCAACTCGTGCTTCCCGATCTGGTTGCGGGTGGCGCGTTCACCACCTACGGCCGCCTCGCCCCTGCTGCGCGGATCCTGCTCACCGACGGGTGGCTCACGATCGGGCTCCTCGGCTGCTCCTACCTGGCCCTGTCGCGGGTGACGGGCTCCGTGGTCGGTCGGTCAGCCGTCCCGCTCGCATCCCTCCTGATCATCGCCGTGGGAGCACTCGGCGCAGCAGCGGGAGTACTGGTGGGTATGAACTCCGGCATCACGGGGATCGCTGCACCACTGTGGGCGAGGGCGATCCTGGCCATCGGCTACGTCCTGGCCGCGGTCGCCGTCGTGGGCACGGCCCGCACCGCGCGTGACTCGCTCGGCGCGACCGGTTGGTACCTCACGGCCGCTCCGATCTGGCTGGCGTTGTCCGGTCTCGTCGCCATCATCCCCCAGCCCGACGGGATCGCGGGATCCATCCAGATGGCATTCGCGAGCTCGGGGACGACAGGGCTGTTCTTCGTCACGGCGTCTGTGGGATTGCTGAACTACGCCTTCACGTCGTTGACCGGTACCGATCCGACTGCACCCCGACCCCTTTCGACGCTCGGTTTCTGGTCGTTGACCCTCGTGTGGGCGAATCTCGCTGCGGTGCGCTTCATCTTCTCCCCCACACCGGATTGGTACGAGACCCTTGCCGTCGCGTTCGCAATCGCGTCGCTCATGCCCGCCCTGACGATCGCCGCCGACCTCGGCTTGATGATCAGGGGCAAGGTTTCGGCAATCACCGACCGCGCAACCCTCCGCTACGCCGTGATCGCATCCCTGGCGCTCGTCCTGGCGACCGTCGTGTTGCTGCTCACGGCGTGGCGCGCGACGAGCGGCATCGTCCAATTCACACCGTGGGTCAACGGCCTCGATGCCCTGATCGTCCTCGGCGGCGGTTCGTTCGCGATCTTCGCCTCGGTGTCGATCCTTCGCGGCGGCCGCACGGGCCGGCCGTCCGTCCACTATGTCCTCTCGACGCTCGGCCTCCTCGCGATGACGGCGGGCCTCCTCGTCGGCGGGGTGGTCGTCGGTTTCAGCTGGGCGGCGGGACCGGCGAGCCAGGGGTTCGTGAACGCAGGGGACGCCTGGAAGGTGACGGCTGACAGCTCGGCGCTGTTCCTCTGGATTGCTGCGATCGGCGCCGCGATCTTCGCCATCGGCCAGGTCGCGTTCCTGATCCCGCGACATGGTGAGCCCGCTGATGCCGTGACGTTCGACTCGACCGACTACGACCTCGAGTTCGAGGGCCCACCCCGGTACGCGTCGTGGGGACGGCTGGTGACGGGTGTGGTCAGCGTGTGGGTCTTCGCCGCCCTGATGACATGGGTGCTCCCAGCCGCCGACGAGGCAGACCGTGAGGCAACCATCCTCGCCGACACCAGCCGCACCTACGCCGCGGGCTCCGTGGAGGCGATCGGCCGCGACCTCTACATCTCGGAGGGATGTATCGAGTGCCACACCCAACAGGTTCGGCCCATCGGCAGTGACGTCGGGCTCGGACCGGTGAGCATCGCAGGCGACTATGCGAACGAGCACCCCGCGCTCCTCGGCACCTCCCGGTTCGGTCCGGATCTCATGCACTACGCGGGGAGGGTCGAGTTCTTCGACAAGGTCATCGTCCGGGCGCACCTCGCGAATCCCCGCTCGGTCGTTCCGTGGTCGACGATGCCGTCGTATGCGTATCTTTCCGGCGAGGACCTCACCGCCCTCGTCAGCTACATCGAGACCCTGAGGTAGGGGCCACATGGACGAACTCCTCAACAAAGCGGCCGAGAAGATGGGCATGCCCCCGACGCTCGCGAAGCGTTCGGCTCAGGCCAGGGCGGACAAGGAGGGCATCACGCTCGAGGCCGTCCTCGCCGAGTGGGCGGGCGAACAGGCCGGCGAACACGCAGAGGGCGAACCCACCGACCCCGCCGACACGATGGACGCCGCCGCGCTCGATGCACCGAACGAGGGCCCCGACACCCCACCTGCGGCGACGGCGGCACCGGATCCCGTGCCTTCGGACTCCCCTGCCGCAGCCGCCGGCGCCCCGACGTCGGTGTCGACGGAGTACCTGGTCGGGCTTGCAGCAGCATCGAAGCGTATGCCGGAGAAGCTCGTGCGGTCCTCTGCGGACGCTCGCGCCCGAAACGCGGGAACGAGCATCGATTCGGTCCTCGCGACATGGGCCGGCGTCGACCTCGACGACCTCCGGGCCCGCGCCGAGGCCGGTCTCGACCTTCCGGTCGCAGAACGACCCGGACAACCCACCGCCGCGCCGACGCCGCCCCCGGCACCTGACACCCCGAAGGCCACAGCACCTGAGCCCGTCGAGACCCCTGCAGCCCCTGCAGCTGAGCAGGCAGGTACACCTCCAGCCGCCGCCGCAGCGGCGACCATGTCGATGGACGAACTCCTCGAGAAGGTCGCAGAGGCAAAGGGCATGCCGGCACCCATCGCCAAGCGCTCCGCCGAGGCACGCGCCAAGAAGACCGGTGAACCCCTCGAAGCCGTCCTCGCCGAATGGGCAGGCATCGACCCCGCGACCGTCGGCGGCGCCACCGATGCAGGACACCCGGAGCCCGGTGATGCACCCGCGGCCCACCCCGCACCTCCTACGGCTGACGTACCGGCACCAGCGACGGCAGCCGCCATGTCGATGGACGAACTCCTCGAGAAGGTCGCAGAGGCAAAGGGCATGCCGGCACCCATCGCCAAGCGCTCCGCCGAGGCACGCGCCAAGAAGACCGGTGAACCCCTCGAAGCCGTCCTCGCCGA
>JAWOGV010000050.1:0-3260 GCA_046496605.1 Acidimicrobiia bacterium
AAAACCCACACCCCGGCCGAATCCCACTCCCGTGCTCGCAGGCTCGCAAACCCCCCTGGCTCACTGCGCTCGCCCGTCCCCCCAAGAGTCTTGACGTCTTGCGCGTGAGCCGACCGTCTGAGACCCCGAACCCCAGCTCGTAGGCAGAAGGCTGCCGATCACGAAGTGATCGGACTCCGACTCGTAAAGGGAGGACGACTCCGGTCCCTCTCGTCCCCCTTTCAAGGGGGACGGCAGAGGAGCGAAGCGACGATGCAGGGGGATCACTGTCCGAAAACCCACACCCCGGCCGAATCCCACTCCCGTGCTCGCAGGCTCGCAAACCCCCCTGGCTCACTGCGCTCGCCCGTCCCCCCAAGAGTCTTGACGTCTTGCGCGTGAGCCGACCGTCTGAGACCCCGAACCCCAGCTCGCAGGTGGCAGGCTGCCGATCACGAAGTGATCGGACTCCGATCCTGAAGGGAGGACGACATTCAGTCTCGCCCGTCGCCCTGAAGGGAGGACCCTTTGTCTCTCGCTCAGGGGGCCGATTCGCGGATCTCGGCCTGCACCGTGATGAGGCCACTGTTCTCGAGGGTGAGCTGGACCGCAACGGCCTCTCCGACCGTGAGTGCCGCCTGGACGTCCATGCACATGACATGCATGCCCCCGGGCTCGAGCACGACCGTCTCACCGGACGGAACGGGGATGCCGCCGGGGAGCTCGCGCATCGACATCGAGCCGTCGGTCATCGTCGTCTCGTGGAGTTCGACCATGCCACACGCTGGCGATTCCGCGGACACGACGCGGTCGTCCTCGGCGCCGCCCGTGATCGTCATGTAGAAGGCTGCATTCGACGAAGATGTCGGTGAGGGTCGTCCCCATGCACCGTCGACGCTCAGCGCGTCGTCACCCCCGCCGCACGCCGCCAGGATGAGGGCAAGCACCGCCACGAGCGATGCGGTACGGAACGGTCGCATGGACCTGACCCCTTTCACCTCGCCCCACACCACGGGGGCACTCGCGCGAACGGTATGGGGCTGGCCGCCGTACCGCCCGTCACATGACGAACGGGATCAGTCGCCATGGAACCGCCGCCCGGTACGCGCGATATCCGGGAACGTGACGGATGAGCATCTCCTCCTCGTAGCCCGTCTTTGCCATGAAGAACACGGCGAATGCCAGCGACGACAGCATCGTCGCAGGGTTCGCATAGGCGAGGCCGACGCCGAGCGTGAAGGCGATGATCCCCGAGTACATCGGGTGGCGGACGTAGCGGTATGGACCCCGATCGATGAGCTGTTGACCATCCACAGGCTTCGGGAACGGGGTCAGATCCGCCCCGTGGTGGACGAAGGCCCAGCTCGACAGCGCGGCGCCCCCCAGAGCGACGAGGATGCCGACGATGCGAGCGAACTGGATGCCGGGGACCTCAGGGACGGTTCCCGTCCCGATCACGCTCGCGAGGAAGAGGCCGAACAGCACCACCTGTCCGGCAACCCAGACACCACCACGGCCGTCGGGTGCATGCCCTCCATGTTCTGAGTCGTTCTGACTCAAGTTATCTGGCATACATCACTCACTAGCAGCGTTGAAATGGGGGTAGCATTACAGGCACGATCGGGGACCACGGTCGTGCGACACGATAATCGGGGACCCATGGACATCAACACCTTCACGCAGCGAAGCCAACAGGCGATCCTCCACGCGAGGGACGCGGCCAACGCACGCAACCATCAATACGTGCAACCCGAGCACCTCCTCGACGCATTGCTCGCCCAGACGGACGGCCTCGTGTACCCGATCCTTGCCTCCGTCGGTGCCCACGTCACGGTGGTACGGCAACCACTCGACGCTGCGCTTGGTGCGATCCCGAGGGTCGTCGGCGGGTCCGAGGCCGCGTTCTCGCAAGAGACGCTCGACGTCCTCGACGCGGCGACACGCGAACGCATGGCGATGAAGGACGCATACACGTCGATCGAGCACATCCTGATCGCACTCGCGGAGTCCGGGTTCACCGCCGGGGGCATCCTCGGAGCTGCAGGCGTGACGAAGGCGACGATCCTCGACGCACTCGCGTCGGTACGCGGGAGCCAGAGCGTCACGAGCCAGACCCCCGAGGACACCTTCGCTCCACTCGACAAGTACGGGAGGGACCTCACCGAGGAAGCTCGCAGGGGCAAGCTCGACCCTGTCATCGGTCGCGACGACGAGATTCGACGCGTCGTCCAGGTGCTCTCCCGCCGCACGAAGAACAACCCCGTGCTCATCGGCGAGCCCGGCACGGGCAAGACGGCGATCGCGGAAGGCCTTGCCCAGCGGATCGTCGACGGTGACGTCCCTGAGAGCCTCAAGAACCGACGCCTCATCGCCCTCGACATCGGTTCGATGGTGGCAGGAGCGAAGTACCGCGGCGAGTTCGAGGAGCGACTCCAGTCGGTGCTCGGTGAGATCAAGGCCGCTGAGGGTCGCATCATCACCTTCATCGACGAGATGCACACCATCGTCGGCGCGGGCGCCGCTGAGGGGTCCATGGACGCGTCCAACATGCTCAAGCCGATGCTCGCTCGCGGTGAGCTCCGCATGGTTGGGGCGACGACCCTCGACGAGTACCGCAAGTACGTCGAGAAGGACCCCGCGCTCGAGCGTCGATTCCAGCCTGTCCTGGTCGATGCCCCGAGTGTCGACGAGACCATCGGCATCCTGCGTGGCCTCAAGGAGCGCTATGAGGTCCATCACGGGGTTCGCATCACGGACGCGGCCCTCATCGGTGCGGCCGTCCTGTCCGACCGGTACGTGACGGGCCGACACCTTCCTGACAAGGCGATCGACCTCATCGACGAGGCGGCGTCGAAGCTCCGCATCGAGATCGATTCGATGCCAGATGAGATCGATGAACTCGAGCGAAGGCGCCGCCAGCTCGAGATCGAGCGCCAGGCCCTTGCCAAGGAGGATGATCGTGCGTCCGACGAGCGCCGAGAGGCGATCGTCGAGGAGCTCGCCGACATCGGTGAGGAGCTCGATGCGCTCATGGCGCACTGGCAGCTCGAGAAGGACTCGATCGACGCGATCCGAGGGACGAAGGGACGGATCGAGGAGTCTCGTGCCGAGGCCGAGCGCGCCGAGCGTTCCGGGGACCTCGAGCGGGCGGCCGAACTGCGGTACGCGACCCTGCCCGGCCTGGATCAGCAGCTCCAGGAGCAACAGGGCAGGCTCGACTCCCTCCAGCAGGACTTGAAGATGCTCAAGGAAGAGGTCGACGAGGAGGACGTCGCCGAGGT
>JAWOGV010000188.1:0-4841 GCA_046496605.1 Acidimicrobiia bacterium
GGTCGCCCATGCTTCTCTCACCAAGCGCTCGATCACGGTCGACTACGCACGGGAGGTACTTGGTGACATTCTCGAGGCACGCGAGAATCAAATGTCGGTCGACTCCATTCAAAAACTGGTGGCTGGTTACTTCCAGGTAAAGGTATCCGATCTCAAGAGTGCCCGTCGCACCAAGATCCTGGTGCGCCCTCGTCAGGTAGCGATGTATCTGTGTCGCAAGCACGCCGGTGTGTCGTTTCCAGAGCTCGGCAGTCGATTCGGTGACCCCCACCTACCTCGCCAAGGTGGCGGCATCCATCGACGTGATCTCCAACGGACGCGTCGAGATGGGCATCGGCGGTGGCTGGTATGAGCACGAGTACCTTGCGTACGGGTATCCGTTCCCGAAACCATCGGTCCGCCTCGGCGAACTCGACGAGGCCGTCCAGATCATGCGGTCGATGTGGACGGACGACACGACGAACTTCGAGGGGGAGCACTACACGGTCGCGGGCGCGATCTGCCAGCCGAAGCCCGTCCAGGCCGCCTCGATCCCGCTGTGGGTCGCCGGTGGGGGAGAGCAGCTCACGCTGCGCACGGCTGCCCGGTACGCCGACTTCACGAACTTCGGTGAGTCCGTCGAGAACTTCGAGCACAAGTCGTCCGTGCTCGAACGCCACTGCGAGGCAGAGGGGCGCGACTTCGATGCGATCACACGTTCGACGAACTTCAACGTGGTCATCGGCGAGACCGACGCCGAGGTGCGCCGCAAGATGGATGCCCTCTCGGAGCGGTTCGAGTCGGTCGAGACGATCGATGGCCAACGGACGCTTGAACGGTGGTTCGGCGGTCCCGGCTCAGCCGTCGGTACGCCGGATGCCGTGATCGAGAAGATCGCGTCGTTCAAGGACGCCGGTATGGCCTATGCGATCGCCTACTTCCCGGACGCCGCGTACGACCCGACATCGCTCGAACTCTTCGCTCGTGAGGTCATGCCGGAACTCAGGTGAGCGGGTCTTGTCCCGTCAGCCGTTTCCGTCGTAGAACTGGTCCTCCTCGGTCGATCCCTCGAGTGCCAGGGTCGACGACATGCCACCCGTGACGACCTGGCTGACCTGGTCGAAGTACCCTGCCCCGACCTCTCGCTGGTGGCGGGTTGCCGTGTACCCGGCCTTCTCCATGGCGAACTCCGATTCCTGGAGCTCCACGTAGGCCTCCATGCCGCGCTCGACGTACCCGCGTGCGAGGTCGAACATGGTGGCGTTGAGGGCATGGAATCCTGCGAGCGTGATGAACTGGAAGCGATACCCCAGGGCGCCGAGCTCCTTCTGGAAGGTGGCGATCGCAGCGTCGTCGAGGTGGCGCTTCCAGTTGAACGATGGCGAGCAGTTGTAGGCCAGCATCTTGCCGGGGAACTCCGCATGCATGGCTTCTGCGAATCGGGCTGCTTCATCCAGGTCGGGAGTCGACGTCTCGCACCACACCAGGTCGGCGTACGGCGCGTAGGCGAGGCCACGCGAGATCGCCGCCTCCATCGAGTTGTCCACCGTGTAGAACCCCTCCGCCGTGCGCTCACCGGTGGTGAATGCGCGGTCGCGCTCGTCGACGTCGGTCGTGAGCAACGTCGCACCGAGGGAGTCGGTTCGAGCGACGATCAGGGTCGGAACGCCCATGACATCTGCGGCGAGGCGAGCCGCCTTGAGCGCCCGAACGTGCTGCGCCGTCGGGATGAGGACCTTGCCTCCCATGTGTCCGCACTTCTTCTCGGATGACAGCTGGTCCTCGAGGTGGACGGCGGCCGCCCCCGCGGCGATGAATGACTTGGTGATCTCGAAGACGTTCAGTGCGCCACCGAAGCCCGACTCCGCGTCCGCCACGATCGGAACGAACCAATCCGTCGACGTTCCACCCTCCGACCACTCGATCTCATCCGCTCGTCGAAGAGCATTGTTGATCCGGCGCACGAGCGCGGGTGCCGAGTTCGCGGGGTACAGCGACTGATCGGGATAGACCGAATCGGCAAGGTTGGCGTCCGCTGCCACCTGCCAACCCGACAGGTAGATCGCCTTCAGGCCAGCTTTGGCCATCTGCACGGCCTGGCCGCCGGTCATCGCGCCCAGGGCGTGAACGTAGTCCTCGTCCCGGAGGAGGCGCCACAGCTTCTCGGACATGGCCGTGGCAAGGGTGTGCTCCTCCACCAGGGAACCCTGGAGGCGAACGACATCCTCGGCGCTGTAGTCCCTCACGACATCCTTCCACCGGCTGTCGGTCTCCCAATCGCGCCTGATCTTGTCGGCGCGCCGTTGAATGTCGTGTTCGTTCGTCATGGGTGCTCCCGTCTGTGTCCGTGTCATCGTTCGAGGATCTCGTATGCGGGTATGGTCAGGAAGTCGGGGAAGTCGGTGGAGAGGGCAACCTGCTCGAACAGGTCGCGCGCCTCTTCGAAGCGTCCCGCATCGAACGCGTCATGTCCGAGCTCGGACCGGAGCCGGTCCGCCTCCTCATCGGCGATCTTTCCGATGAAGGAGGCGGTGATGTCGTCCCCTTCGACGGTTCGAGCGCCGGATCGAACCCACTGCCAGACCTGTGATCGGGATATCTCAGCGGTGGCTGCATCCTCCATCAGGTTGTAGATCGCGGCGGCGCCCGTTCCACGCAACCAGGACGCCAGATACTGGATGGCCACATCGACGTTCTGGCGCACGCCGCCCTCGGTGATGGTCCCACCGGGCACGTCGAACGAGAGGAGGTCCCCAGCCACGACGTTGACGTCGTCACGGAGTCTTTCGATCTGGTTCGGGCGGTCGCCGAGGACGTCGTCGAAGACCTCCGTCGCCACGGGTACCAGATCGGGATGGGCGACCCATGTACCGTCACATCCGTCGCCTGCCTCGCGCATCTTGTCTTCGCGAACCTTCGAGAGGGCGATCCGATTGACCTCCTCGTCCGTGCGCGATGGGATGAATGCTGCCATGCCCCCCATGGCGTGGGCGCCCCGGCGATGGCAGGTCGCGACGAGGAGCTCGGTGTATGCACGCATGAACGGCACCGTCATCGCGATCTGGGAGCGATCCGGGAGCGCGAACCCCTCGCGATTGCGATGCTTCTTGATCACCGAGAAGATGTAGTCCCATCGACCTGCGTTCAGGCCCGCCGAGTGGCTCCGGAGCTCGAAGAGGATCTCCTCCATTTCGAAGGCAGCGGGAATGGTCTCGATGAGGACGGTCGCACGAATCGTCCCCGTGGGGATGTCGAGCGCGTCCTGGGCCACCACGAACACGTCGTTCCACAATCTCGCCTCGAGGTGGGATTCGAGTTTCGGGAGGTAGAAGTACGGGCCGGATCCGCGCGACATCAACTCATGCGCGTTGTGGAACATGTACATGCCGAAGTCGAACAGGGACCCAGCGACGGGTTCCCCGTCGATCATGAGGTGTCGTTCGACGAGGTGCCAGCCGCGGGGCCTCACCATGAGCGTCGCGGTCCGGTCGCCCAGCTCGTACCGTTTGCCCGTATCGGCCGTGAAGTCGACGTCCCGGCGGATGGCGTCCCTCAGGTTCACCTGTCCCTCGACCACGTTGGACCAGGTCGGTGAGTTCGAGTCCTCGAAGTCCGCCATGAAGACGCGTGCTCCCGAGTTCAGGGCGTTGATCACCATCTTGCGATCTGTGGGGCCCGTGATTTCACACCGGCGATCGGCGAGATCGGCTGGAGGAGAGGCGACCCTCCACGAGCCGTACCGGATCTCGGCAGTCGAAGCCAGGAACCCGAAGGTCTCCCCCTCATCGATGCGGCGCTGGCGTGCTTCACGATCGGCAAGGAGCGAGCGCCGACGTTCGTCGAATCGCTCGTGGAGCATGCCGACGAACGCGAGGGCCTCAGGTGTCAGGATCGCATCGGCGTCGGTCGCTCGCGAATCCGCGCATTCGATGTTCGGCACGAGTTCCTCTCGTCGGGGGCCATTAGGAAACGGCAAATTTACCGTAAGTGCAACACCGCAAGCTAATAACAAATGCTACTCTTTCGCCAATCGAGAGATAGGGTCCGCATTCGATGATCGATTCACTGATGTTCGGCCACCGTGTGCGCCACTACCGCAAGCGTGCCGGTCTGACGCTCGACGACCTCGGTTCACGCGTCGGCAAGCCTGCCCCGTACCTGTCGCTGCTCGAGAACGGCAAGAAGGAGCCGAAGCTCGGCCTCATCAACGACCTGTCGCGCGCGCTCGGTGTCGAGGTGACCGACCTCCTCGCCCAGGAGGCGCCCTCGCGTCGTGCTGCACTCGAGGTGGCGATCGAGAAGGCACAGCGTGACAGGGCCTACCAGGACCTCTCGCTCCCGTACCTGAAGCCCTCGAGCCGGGTGCCCGACGTGGCCCTCGAGCACATCGTGAGGCTGTACGACGAGATGCGCGGCAGGGACGGTGTGTCGTCGTTCACGAGGGACGAGGCCAGGGCTGTCAACGCACAGCTGCGCGCCGAGATGACCGACCGGGGGAACTACTTCTCGGACATCGAGCGGATCGCGAGCGAGGCGGTCGATGCCGTGGGTTTCTCGGGACAGGGAGCGATGTCCAAGGGAGATCTCAATGCCCTGGCGGAGCTCTTCGGATTCAGGGTCATCCGAACACCTGAGGTGCCGGCATCAGTGAGGTCGGTGACCGACACCCGCAACGGCCGGATCTACGTCCACGGCCGGGACAGCTTCGACTCCAAGCAATCGAGATCGGTGATTCTCCAGACGCTGGGCCACTTCGCCCTCGCTCATGCCGAGCCGCGGGACTTCGGTGAGTTCCTCCGTCAGCGGGTCGAAGTGCACGAGATGAAGATGGACGGCGACGTGATGCGCATGCGCGAAGTCAA
>JAWOGV010000235.1:0-5747 GCA_046496605.1 Acidimicrobiia bacterium
AACGGGACAACCTCAGGGCGGCGCTGGAGTGGTCGATCGACCACGAACCCATGGCTCTGCGGCTGTCCGGGGCGATCTGGAGGTTCTGGTTGCTCCGCGGGCGGCCGGCAGAAGGGCGTGACTGGCTCGAGAAGTCACTCGGTTCTACGTCGGGGGCCGACGATCGGTCTCGTGTGCAGGCCCTCCTCGGCATGGGTGCGCTTGCGTCACATCAAGGGGAGCAGGAAACGGCGCAGGGCTACCTCGACGACGCAGGAAGGCTGGCCGCAGACATCGGGGACTTGCGCGGCGCGGCGGCGGCAGCGGCTGCACTCGCGGTCATCCAACACAAGGATGGCAACCTCTCGGCGGCCGCGGAACTCTTCCGAGCCTCGCTCGAGCAGGCGCGGGCAGCCTCGGACCCCGTCCAGGCGAGCCGGGCCCTCACCAACCTGGCCCTCGTCCTCGCCGACATGGGAGCGCATGAGGAGGCGGCGGACTGTGCTCGGGAGGCACTGGAGATCAGCAGATCCCTGGGGATCCCCGACCTCATCGCCGATGCGATGCTCACGACGGCCGAGATCCTGATCAACCGCGGCGAAACGGCCGAGGCGAGGCATCTCGTGGAGGAGGCCCTTCGCCAGAGCACGGAGACAGGGGTTGAGGACATCACGGCATGGGCCCTGGGCTACCTGGGGAAGCTCTCCCTGCAGACCGGTGACCTGACTGCGTCGCGGACACTGTTGGGTGAGTCGGTTGCGATGTTTCGCACCATGGAATCACCGATGGGCGAGGAGTGGGCCCTTCGACACCTTGCGATCGCGGAACTCCGCAGCGGCGAGATCCGCGGGGCGATGGGTACCGCCAGCGATGCGCTTCGTCTTGCCGCGGAATTCGTGAGACCTGATGCGCCCCATGTGCTCCAGGTGGCAGGCCAGGTCGTCATCGCCGCGGGCAGGCCAGTCGATGGCGTTGCCCTCCTCTCAGCTGCGCGTCTCGCCGGATCGCAGATGGAGCTCCGGTCGCCGCCGTTCGAAGCGGCCGAGATGGATGCTGCCTGGGGTGAGGCTGCTTCGTCGATGTCGGCTGCAACCCTCGATGCCGCAAGCAGTCGAGGCGCGAGCCTGGGATTCGATGATGTGGTCGAACTCGCACTCTCGGTGCTTGCTTCACCGTCCCACATCATCGGGGACGGTTGAGGCCCGGCTACTCGTCCGGCTGCTTGTGGGCTTCCATGTACACCGTCTTCTCGTCGTCCGAAACCGTCGCCATGAATCGGGTGATCCGCGGGTTCAGGCCGCGATGATGGTTGTGGATGGTTGTGACCACCCGCCACGTCTCGTCGACACCGTCGATGGCGAGTCCGGGGACGATGGTGCCTCGCCGCGGGACGTAGGCTCCCTCGTCGGCACTCTCGCTCGCTTCTCCTGTGAGGCTCGCGAGCGGATGCATGAGGAACGACACCAGGTTGTCGCGCTCGACTTCATCGTTGGTGTCGAACTCCACCCAGTACAACTCGAGACGGTGGTCGTTCCGGGATGCGAGTCGCACAGCCTGGGAGTCGGGCAGATCGATCGATTGCCATTCGGGCATTGCCATCTCCTTCGTGGACCATTCGGACGCTACTCGTTCAGCGCCGTCCGTGAAGTGTCCTCTTGGGGAACCCCACGTGGTCCCCGGATTGTGGGCGGAGTCGATCCAGCCGATAGGCGACGATCGGTTGCTCCCTGCCTTTCACCGAGAGAGCCCCCAGGGGCGTCGCTGTGACGCGATCCTCGATCTCCGCATGGGTCGCCTCGCCGATCACCACGGTGCCGGGTTCAGCGGCGCCTCCAGGCGAGCTGCTGAGCGAATAGGCATAGATACTGAGTTACAGACTAAGGATATTTTGGTACGATGAGGTGCAAGCGCCGCGTTGTGTTTGGGGGTTTCCGCAATGGACTTCCGTCCTATCCACAAGACCGGCTCCTCCGCGATCGATCCCAATCTCACGAGCTATGCGGACACGCGCTCCTCGTTCGATTGGGAGCAGGTGGGAAAGTATCTCGACGGGATGCCAGAGGGTCGTATCAACATCGCCTATGAGGCGATCGATCGACACGGCCGTGGGCACCTCGCCGATCACCTCGCCCTCCGCTGGATCGGGAAGAGCGGGGATGTCATCGACTTCACCTATGCCGAGCTGATGAGGGACACGTCCCGGTTTGCCTCGGCCCTCCGCGGGTTGGGGGTGGGCAGGGGCGACAGGGTGTTCGCCCTTGCGGGCCGCATTCCAGAGCTGTACATCGCTGCCCTCGGAACGCTCAAGAACGGGAGCGTGTTCGCTCCCCTGTTCTCGGCATTCGGGCCCGATCCGATCCAGACGCGCATGGAGATGGGCCACGGCACCGTGCTCGTCACGACGGCCCGCCTCTACCAGGCCAAGGTGGCTGCGATCCGAGACCGGCTCCCTGATCTCGAGCATGTGATCATCATCGCCGAGCCCGACCAGCCTGCGATACCGGGAACGGTCTTCTTCCGCGACCTCATGGAGGGTGGGGACCCCTCGACGGCGGCCGAGCCGATGGATCCGGAGGACATGGCGCTGCTGCACTTCACGAGTGGCACCACGGGAACGCCGAAGGGCGCGATCCACGTGCACGGGGCGGTACCCCACCACTGGATGTCGGCCTACTACGCGCTCGACCTGCATGCCGACGACGTCTTCTGGTGCACCGCAGACCCGGGATGGGTGACCGGCACGTCGTACGGGATCATCGCCCCGTTCGTCCACGGTGTCACGAACATCGTCGACGAGGGAGAGCTCGACGCGGACCGTTGGTACTCGATCATTGCCGAGAACAGGGTGACTGTCTGGTACACGGCGCCCACAGCCATCCGGATGCTGACAAAGGCAGGCTCGGGGATCGCCCGCGAGTACGACATGTCCTCACTCCGGTTCGTCGCCAGTGTTGGCGAACCCCTCAATCCGGAGGGGGTCGTGTGGGGTGTGGAGGCCTTCGGCATGCCCATCCACGACAACTGGTGGCAGACCGAGACCGGCGGCATCATGATCGCGAACTACCGCGCCGAGACGATCAAGCCGGGATCGATGGGCAGGCCGCTTCCGGGGATCACCGCAGGCATCCTGGCCCTCGATGATCGAGGCGCCGTCATCGTGGGTTCAGACGGCCACGTCCTCGAGGTCACGGAACCGCATGTCGAAGGGGAGCTGGCGCTTCGGACGCCCTGGCCTTCGATGTTCCGCGGGTACCTCGACATGGAGGAGCGATACGCGGCGAGCTTCGTCGACGGCTGGTATCGCACCGGGGACAGGGCCGCCGTCGATGGCGACGGGTACTTCTGGTTCATCGGGCGTGGCGACGATGTGATCAAGTCCTCTGGGCACCTGATCGGTCCCTTCGAGGTGGAGTCGGTCCTCGTCGCCCACGAAGCCGTTGCCGAAGCGGCAGTGATCGGCGTACCCGACCCCGTGGCTGGCGAGATCGTGAAGGCCTTCGTGTCACTGCATCCCGGCTACGAATGGTCGGAGGAACTCGAGCGAGGGCTTCGCGGATGGAGCCGCACGCATCTCGGCGCTTCGGTTGCGCCACGAATCATCGAGCACCAGCAGGACCTGCCGCATACGAGATCGGGGAAGATCATGCGACGCCTTCTCAAGGCACGCGAACTGGGGCTGCCGACGGGTGACCTGTCGAGCCTCGAGAAGGAGGAGGAGGCGTGATGAACGATCGCGAATCGCTTCACGGTTTGTTGAGGATGATGCTCCTCATCCGTCGATTCGAGGAGAAGTGCGCCGAGCTCTACCAAGCCGAGAAGATACGCGGGTTCCTCCACCTCTACATCGGTGAGGAAGCCGTGGCCACCGGGATCATCTCGGCGCTCGATCCGGAGGACGGCGTGGTCGCCACCTACCGCGAGCACGGCCACGCTCTCGCGCTGGGCGTCGATGCCGGACGGATCATGGCCGAGATGTACGGCAACGTCGAGGGGGTGAGTCGCGGACGTGGCGGGTCGATGCACCTCTTCGATGTCGACGCCAACCTGTTCGGCGGCAATGCGATCGTCGGCGGTGGACTTCCGTTGGCCGTTGGCCTCGCGCTCGCCGACTCGATGCAGGACCGCCGCAGGGTCACCGCGGTGTTCTTCGGTGAGGGAGCGGCGGCTGAGGGCGAGTTCCACGAGGCGATGAACCTCGCCGCGCTGTGGAAGCTCCCTGTGCTCTTCTGCTGCGAGAACAACCTGTATGCCATGGGCACGGCACTCGATCGATCCCAGACCCAGACGCGGTTGACATTGAGGGCCGCGTCGTACGAGATGCCGGCGTGGGACGTCGATGGCATGGACGTCCTTGCCGTCGCCGAGGCAGCGAGGCGGGCGGTCGAGTCGATTCGGGCGGGGGGAGGTCCACACTTCCTCGAGCTCCGCACATACCGCTTCCGTGCCCATTCGATGTTCGACCCGGAGCTCTACCGGGACCGGAGCGAGGTCGACGAGTGGAAGGGGCATGATCCGATCGACTCGTTCCGCAACCTGCTCGAAACCGGTGGGAACCTGACGGCGAGCGAATGGGATGAGATGGAAGCCGGCGTCGCCGAGGCTATCGACGCGGCCGTCGCCTTCGCCGAGGCGGGGACACTCGAGTCGGTGGATGAGCTGACACGTTTCGTGATGTCGGAGGAGGTGAGCGCATGACGATCACCGACACGGACCGTTCGACGAGGACGATCACGTACCGCGAAGCGTTGCGGGAAGCGATCTCGGAGGCGATGCGCATCGACGATCGGGTATTCCTCATGGGCGAGGACGTAGGACGCTACGGCGGGAGCTTCGCCGTGTCGAAGGGACTCCTCGCCGAGTTCGGCGAGGATCGCATCAGGGACACCCCCCTGTCGGAGTCGGGATTCGTCGGTGCCGGTATCGGCGCGGCGCTCGGCGGGATGCGACCGATCGTCGAGGTGATGACGGTCAACTTCTCACTGCTCGCACTCGACCAGATCGTCAACACCGCAGCCCTGCTGCTCCACATGTCGGGTGGGCAGTTCAATGTGCCGATCGTCATCAGGATGGCGACAGGAGCTGGGCGCCAGCTCGCTGCACAGCACTCGCACTCCTTCGAGGCGTGGTATGCCCATGTTCCCGGCCTCAAGGTCATCGCGCCCGCCACGGTCGAGGACGCCCGGTGGATGCTCCAGAGCGCGATCGACGATCCCGATCCCGTGATCATGTTCGAGCATGCCGGTCTCTACAACATGACAGGGGAGCTCCCTGTGGACGGCGGACCCGTCGATATCACCTCCGCTGCGATCCGACGGCCCGGAGACGACGTGTCGATCGTCACGCATGGCGGAAGCCTGTGGAAGGTCCTCGAGGCGGCAGAAGCCCTTGCCGCGGAGGGGATCTCCACCGAGGTGATCGACCTCCGGTCGCTCCGGACCCTCGACGCGGACGCGATCATCGGAAGCGTGTTGCGGACGCACCGGCTGGTCGTCGTGGACGAAGGATGGAAGACGCTCGGCCTGTCATCCGAGATCGTCGCGATGGTGGCAGAGGATGCCCTGTGGGAACTCGACGCGCCGATCGCCAGGGTCTGCGGTGTCGAGGTCCCCATTCCCTATGCGAAGCATCTCGAAGCGGCCTCGATCCCACAGGTCGACGGGATCATCCGGGCAGTGCACGAGGTGGTGGGGAGATGAAGGACTTCGCGCTTCCCTCTTTCGGCCCCGACATGGACGAGGGCAGGCTCGAGGCAAGTCTGGTCGCACCGG
>JAWOGV010000327.1:0-4054 GCA_046496605.1 Acidimicrobiia bacterium
GGCCCAGCCACTCATCCAGGAGATGGCCGCCCGAGGATGGATCGTGGTGAGCGTCGACTATCCGTTCGTGCCCGAGGCGACGTTTCCCGACCAGATCGTCGCCCTCCACGGGGGGCTGCGGTGGCTTCGCGACAACGCCCATGAGTACGGGATCGATCCCGCGTCGCTGTTCGTGACGGGAGGTTCGGCGGGGGCGCACCTGGCGTCGCTGGTCGCCCTGACCGACCACGCATCGGAGTGGACGCTCCGGCGCCCTGATGAGGCTCCGGTCGCAGGAGCCGCCGTGATGTACGGCGTCTATGACCTTCTCGACCGCAACGGCATCAGGGACTTCTGGCCCATCGTCACGAAGGCGCTGATCAAGGCGGATCCGGACGTCGAGCCTGAGAAGTTCCACCGGGGATCGCCGATCGATCACGTCCACCGGGATGCGCCTCCGTTCCTCGTGATCCACGGAGCCAACGACTCCCTCGTGCCGATCCACGAATCGGAGCACTTCGTGGCGGCGTTGGAAGCAGTCTCGTCGCGTCCCGTCGCATTCGCCGCGCTCAGCGGGGCAACCCATGCCTTTGATGCCGTTGACTCGCTCCGGACACAGAATGTCGTTGCAGGGATCGCAGCGTTCCTCGAGTCGGTCCACCGTACCCGCTCGCAGCCTGACTCCGCGGAGTCGGCCGACTCCGTGGAGTCGACCGATCCGTTCGATACGATGCACGGATGACCAGGACGCAGCGATGACAGGGATCGGGGCGACGGCGAGCACGTCGTTCATCGTCGACGAGGCGTCGACCGCCATCGCCCTCGGATCAGGGGACGTCCCCGTCCTGGGCACCCCCAAGGTCGTGGCCCTGGTCGAGGCAGCGGCGGTTGCTGCGATCGCGGGGATGCTCGAGGAGGGCCAGACGTCCGTCGGCACCAACGTCACGCTCGATCATCTCGCGCCCACCCCGGTCGGGGGATCGGTACTCGCCACCGCCACGGTCACGTCGGTGGATCGGCGGACGATCCGGTTCGACGTCGACGTCACCGAGAACGGTCGAACCGTCGCGAGGGGGACCCATGTTCGTGCCGTGGTCGACCGGAGCCGCTTCCTCGGGACCTCATGATCCGCCTCCGTCCCCGTCGGGCGGCGAGTTCACGACAGCCACTCGACGCGGCACCACGATCGCCGTTGGCACGAGGGACACTGCATCCAGCGGCCGTACGACCGACCGGGGACCCATGCGGAGATCGCGAGGATCCGCACGACCGTCTCCACGAGGGATATCCGTGAGCGGACCCGGCACGCCGAGCAGGTGATCACGGCTGTCCCTGACTCACGCGGACCCGCCGAGTACAGGGCCTCGTGGCCCTTGACCTCGTGGCGATGGATGAGGGGATCGTCACGAAGGGTGTCGTCGATCTCGATCGGGGGAGCCTCGAACAGGGCCCGCTTTCCCTCGCGGTCCTGGCGCCCGGTCACAGCAGCGCCTCGATGTTGGCCGCCAGTTCCCGGTATGCCTCTGCTGCTCGTGACCTGCGCGCATGATGGAGGACGGAGATTCCCTCACCGGGCGCCTCGGCGACCCTGACGGATCGGGGGATCGGCGGCTCGATGACGGTGAGTCCGTGCACCTCCCGGATATCGCGGAGCACGCGCTTGCTGAGATTCGTACGGGCGTCGAACATCGTCGCGACGCCTCCGAGGACGCTGAGGCGGTCGTTCGTGTAGTGCCTGACGTCCTCGATGGTCTCGAGGAGTTGGCCGACACCCCTGTCGCTGAGCGTCTCCGCCTGGAAGGGGATCAGCACCGTGTCTGCGGCCGTGAGCGCGTTCACCGTGAGGATCCCGAGCGACGGCCCGCAGTCGATGAGGATGATGTCGTATGCGTCCGTCACGTCGGAGAGGGCGCGCTTGAGGACGAACTCGCGCCCGGTCTTCGTGAGGAGGTGGATCTCGGATCCCGCCAGGTCGATCGACGACGGGAGGATGTCCGGGCCGTCGCGTTCGAGCAACACATCGGGTGCACTGGCGCGCCCGAGGAACACGTCGTGGATGGTCAGCTCGAGGTGGTCGGGGTCACTGTCGGTGGCATACGTCAGGCAGGCCTGGGGGTCGAGATCGACCATGAGGATGCGACGGCCCCGCTCGGCGAGGGCCTCCGCGACGGAGTGGACCGTCGTCGTCTTCGCGACCCCGCCCTTCTGGTTCGCGACCGCGATCACCGTTGCCATGATCCGATACTACGTGGTGGAAGGTTGCCAGCCCGACGGTCGTCCCCGAGCTTCGGTTCCCGGCGTGATCGCGCCTCGTATCGGCGCGCCCGGCGTCATCGCGCGGGTCCCGGTGCGCACACGGGAGCTCCGGGCTCCTGCACGACGGGGTGCCCCGTCCGCTCGATGATCACGGGGACGAGGCACGCCCCGACGCGGCCATCCGGCTCGTACACGAACTGGGCGATCGCCGTCGCCGTCGATCCGGGCGGGTATGCCTGCCAGACGAGGTTCCCGAGCCCCCACGCGATCGGCTTGCCGTTGTAGAACTCGAGCGGCTGGAGGACGTGCTGATGGTGGCCGAAGATGCCGTCGGCGCCTGCGTCGATCCACGCCATGGCCTGGCGCCGTTCGAATGCGCCTGGCGTGGACTCATACTGAACGCCCCAGTGCGCGGTGACGAGAACCAGGTCCGCCGACTCCTTCGCCCTGCGGATCGCCTCGGAGATCGACTCGGTGTCGTCCCCGCGCGTCATGCCGGGTCGATCGGCGCTCGCAACCCATGATCCCGTCTCGGGCCCCACGCCGCCGCTCCCGATGACGGCAATGGTCCAACCGTTGACCTCGGTGATGAACGGCTCGTACGCCTCCTCGTAGTTCGCCCCCGCACCGACAGGTGCGATCCCGACAGCTCGGAGGTTGGCTCTTCCGTCCAGCATCGCCTCGAACCCGAAGTCCATGCTGTGGTTGTTCGCGAGGTTCGCGACCTCAACGCCCGCAGCAGCCATGGAAGGAAGCGCGGCTGGGTCGCATCGGAAGGTCCACGGCTTGTCCCATGGCGTTCCGAGGTTCGACGGTGAGCACTCGAGGTTGACGATCGTGAGGTCGTCGATGAGGAACGCACCATGGAGACCGGTCCACGCGTCCTCGTAGCCCGTTGTCGGGAAGGAGCGCACAAACGACGGATCGAGGTTGACGTCGCCGGTTCCCGACACGACGAGGCGTCCCCGGGGGGTCTCGATCGGCCCGATCTCGATCGCAAAGGTGGTGGTGGTCACCTCGGGCGCGGTCGTCGTTGTCGTCTCGACCGGGGCGAGCGACGTGACAGGCGTGAGGCCGACGGGAGCGGGTCCCGTTGTCGCGGAGGAAGCCGCACAGCCACCTGTGACGATGGCGACCAGGACCACACCCAGGAGATGTCGCTGAGCCATGGGCGGAACGCTACCGCGGGAGCGAACGATGGCGCGGTGATCGTCCGTGGAACCCGCACCGTCCGGGCTCGGGTTCCGGCTGGTCAGCCGACCCCTGAGGGATCGAACACGGCTTGCTCCCATGCCGCGATGACGGCAAGGAGCCTCTCGGGAGCCTCGAGCATCGGTACGTGACCGATCCCCTCGAAGATCGCATGCGTCCAGTCGGGCCGCTGGCGCGCCATCCATCGAGCTGTCTCCACCTGGATCAGGCGATCCTCCGTGCCGTGGACCAGCAGGGTCGGTTGCGTGGCACGGTGCAGGACGGTTGCGAACCGCGACCGACGAAGGACGTAAGGAGCGATCGACCGTACCGCCTCGACGAGCGCATCGGTCGACCACGGCTGGGACCGGCGGAGCTTCGCGATCTCGAGGGCGTGGTCCCACACCTCCGGGTCGAGCGCGTCCGCGTCACTTGCGACGAAGGCAAGGGCGTCCGTGACGCCCTCTTCCGCCGACTGTGTCGCGCGATACAGGTCGACGAGCCTCGGCCCTGCACCTGGTAGGAGGGGAACGGCCAGGCGGGCCGCTGCCGCCGGACGGATCGAGAGCCAATTCGTCACCGGAGCCGCCGGGTCGATGAGGATGAGGCCCGTGACGAGATCCGGGTA
>JAWOGV010000331.1:0-3829 GCA_046496605.1 Acidimicrobiia bacterium
CGACCACGCAGTGGTCGTCCGCTCTGTGGAAAGGGGGACGAGCGTGACAAGGTCCTCTCCTTCAGGATCGGCAGCTTCTTCCTCTGTCCTCCCTTCAGGGGGGACGGGCGAACGGAGTGAGCCAGGGGGGTCTGCCAGCCCGCGAGCACGGGAGTGGGATGCGGCCGGGGCGGGTCTTCGGTCAGGAATCCCCCTGCATCGCTTCGCTCTGCCGTCCCCCTTGAAAGGGGGACGAGAAGCAACGGGTCATCGTCCCCCTTGAAGGAGGACGAGTTGGAGCGGTGGAATCGAACCCCAGCTTGCAGGTAGAACGCCGCCGATCACGTCAGTGATCGGACTCCGATCCTGAAGCGAGAAGGGACGCTGTGAGGGCGGCGATTGCTTCGTCGATCATCGTCGCGGTGGTGCGGTAGGTGGCGAGGTCACGGCCGTAGGGGTCGGGGACGGCCGAGGGGTGGGCGAGGAGGCGGATCCGGTCGGGAGGTAGGTCGGGGAACGCTCGGCGGGCGGCGACAAGGTGCTCCTGCTCCATGCCGAACACGTGGTCGGGGGCAGGTGCGTCCCTCAGCGGTGTCGCTCGATGGCTGCGGAGGTCGAGGCCGCGCTCTGATGCAACCTGATGCATGAGGGTGGTGGCGGGGCTCCCGGCGATCGCCACGGTACCGGCGCTCGAGACGGTGAAGCGGTGGGGGTCGAGGACGGATTCCGCAGCGGCCTCGGCGTACGGGGACCGGCAGATGTTCCCGGAACAGACGAACAGGATCGCGAGCGGACCGTCGGTCACGAGTCCGCGCGGTACTTCGCTGCGGCTTCCACGAACGCCTGGAAGAGGCCCCTGGAGTCCTCGTGTTCGCGCATGCCGAGGAACTCTGGGTGCCATTGGACGGCGATCAACGGCCATGACGTGTCGGCATGCTCGATCGCCTCGATCGTCCCGTCCGGCGCGGCTCCGACGACCCTCAGGCCATCGCCGAGCCGCTCGACGGCCTGGTGGTGGATCGAGTTGATGTGGTGGAGGCCCTCGCCGATCGCGGCTGCGATCCTGCAACCCGGATCGATCATGGCCTCCGAATGCGGCTCGTAAGCGCCCTCACCGGTGATGTCGTGTCCGTGGGTGCCCTGATGCGATGGCAGATCCTGCACGAGGCTGCCGCCCAGTGCGACGTTGACGACCTGGAGCCCGCGGCAGATCGCCATCGTCGGCAGCCTCCGCGAGTAGGCGCGCCGGACGAGCTCGAACTCGAACGTGTCTCGTTCGTCGTCGACGCCGTACAGCGTCTCATGGGGATCGGCCTCGTAGGCGGCAGGGTTGACGTCTCCGCCGCCGGTCAGGAGCAAGCCGTCGATGTGGTCGAGCACGTGGTCGATCTGGTCGCTCGGGACGGGGATGAGGATGATCGGGATGCCGCCGCCGTTTTGCACGGAATCCGAATAGGTGTGCGTGGTGAGGTAGGCACGAACGTATACCCCGGCGGATGGGACCTGTTGCGGCCGGCCGGTGATGCCGATGATCGGGAGCATCGCACAAGTGTAGGGCGCATCGGCCCGTCGGCCACGAACGTCAGCGCTGCGATTCGCCTATCCTCGACAGGTCGGCCCGGCAACGAGTGCGACGGCACCGACAACTCAGTTCTCGACACAGAGGTTTTCAATCCATGGGTTCGCTGATCAAGAAGCGCCGCAAGAAGATGAGCAAGCACAAATACCGCAAGCGGCTCAAGGCCAACAGGCACAAGCGCAAGAAGTAGCTCGTCCCACCGAATGCCTCCCTCAGGGGAGGCATTCGTCGTCCTGGGGACGATCTCCTGGGGGTTCCGGCCCAAACTGCAGCGCATCGATGCCGTACGGGGCGCAGGAGTGTCAGATGAGGGCGACGGCCGCTCCGAAGATGCCGATGCTCGCGACCATGATCGAGAGCTGGATGATGCCCCTCATCGCGGGCGGCGTCCGCTTCGCTGTGAGCTGGTGGATGAGGGCGAGGCCGCCTGCGAGGACGATCAGCGTTCCCTTGAGCTCGAATCGTGCCCACGGAAGCTCGTACTCGGTGTACATCCAGGTGCCGGAGATGAGGGCGACGGAGAATGCTGTCCACGACACGACGCCGAAGCGGCGTGCCAGGACCCTCAGCAGCTCGCGGTCATCGGTGTGCCGCCTGACGGCGGCCACGAGGAATCCGAGGACGATCAGGCCACCCGTCCACACGGCGGCTGCGAGCAAATGGATCCAGGAGACGACCTCGAACGTGGTCAAGACGCGTCGCCCTCGAGGAACTTGACGATCTCGTCCACCAACGCGTCGGTGCGGTCGGGGTCGAGGCGCTGGAGCTGTGGCTCGTCGCTCGAATCGACCCGTCCCAGGAGCGGACCGAGGAACGGCTCGTCGTAGGACTCCATCTCCTCGAGGTACTCCTCGAGTTCCGAACCCGAGTTCTCGATGGCCTCGTCGACCTTCGCGGAGTACTCGGCGTCCACTGCGATCAGATCAGACGTGTCGATGTGGAGGTTCGTGATGTCGGCGACCTTCTCGACGATCGCCAGGACGGCACGCGGGAAGGGGTTACCTGCGAGGTACGGCGGGGTCGGCGCCCACATGCTGATCGAGCGGATGCCCGCCTCCTTGCACGCGCCCTGGACCGCACCGACGATCCCGGTCGGGCCTCGATAGTTCGACGACTCGAGCCCGCTGTGGATGACGCTGACCAGATCGGTCCCGACACCCGTGAGGACGACGGGGTCCCTGTGGCCGACGGCGCCGACGTACGCACCGGCGAGAATGACCTCTTCGACACCAACGGAGTCGAGCACTTCGACGAGGCTGCGGGAGAAGGTCTTCCAGAGGAAGTTCGGTTCCTGGCCCGTGACGACGACGAGGTCACGATCGTCGGCGGGTCGGTACACGGCGGTGATCGAGACGCCGGGCCATTGGATCGGCCGGCTCACCCCGTCGTGGATGGCGATCGTCGGACGCTGTTGCTGGAAGTCGTAGAAGGGATCTGCCTCGAGCTCGGCGAAGATCTCGGTTCGCTTGTGGGCATCGAGGATGAACTCGGCCGAGGTGGAGGCAACGTCACACGCGTCGTTCCAACCACCGAACGCAACCACGGCGACAGGGTTCCGCAGCTGCGGGTTGTGCAGGCGCCTGATCACGTCCATGTCCGCGAGGGTACCCACGCTCGCGTGTAGATGACCGGTGTGTTTCGGGTTTTCACGACTCGCGCGATCAGTTCCGGTCGGGCGGTCTCACCGTGCGAGGAGTGTGGCGAGGGCCGACGGCGTGTCGACGGGAAGGTCGCATACATGGTGCTCACACACGTAGGCGAGGCCGGTGTCCGTGCCGGGACGATCCGAGAGAAGTGGCACCGCGGACTTCGATCCGTCCCCGACCGCGAGCACGACGTCCGGGCGGAAGGCGCCCCAGACGGTCTCCCGGAGTGCCGCCGTGTCGTCGCCGACGATCGCGACCTCGCGCACCCCGGCGAGATGTGTGAGCCAGACGGCGAGCGCGTACCCGCCGAAGCTGGGATGGGGCACGGCTGTTGCCGCGATCATCCGCATCGTGGATTCGGCCTGTTCGAACGCGTCGGGATCGGCCGTGTAGGCGCCGTGGAGGACGAGCGCCTCGAGGGCGAGGGCGTTGTCGGACGGCGTCGGGTTGTCCTGGGTGTCGAGGGGACGGGCGATGAGGTCGCTGTCGTGCGCCGTCGAGTGGAACCCACCGGCGTCCGCCGCGAAGCGGTCGCGGAGGATCGCCACGTTGCGCTCGGCGTGGACGAACCATCGCTCGTCACCGGTCACCTGGTACAGCGTGTAGAGGCCGATGGAGAGTGCGG
>JAWOGV010000339.1:0-5339 GCA_046496605.1 Acidimicrobiia bacterium
GCGGAAGGGTCTACTGCGCGGTGAGCACGGTGAGCAGGTCACCGAGGGGGACGGTGGCGATTCCCGCTCCGCGGTCGGAGTACCCGTAGGGAAGGACGAGGAGGTCTCCGTGGATCATGCTTCCACACGAGTACACGACGTTGGGGACGTACCCATCGCGTTCATCTTCACCGGCAGCCAGCAACGGCTCGTCGAGGTGGCCGATGACCCGACACGGATCATCGATGTCGAGGAGGATCGCTACCAGGGTGTATTGGCGCATCGGACCGACCCCGTGTGTGATGACGAGCCATCTCGCTTCGGTCTCGAGTGGTGAACCGGAGTTGCCGATCTGGGTGAGCTCCCACGGCTGCTCGGGGATCTGGATCCTCTCGGTTTCTTCCCAGTGCCGCACGTTGCTGGACAACATGAGGTAGTTGTTCTCGTTGTCCTGGCGCGACAGCGCCGCATAATGGCCGTCGACCTTGCGAGGGAACAAGGCGATGCCCTTGTTGCGTGCTGCGCTCCCACCGAGGGTCCTGATCGTGAAGGACGCGAAATCACTGGTCTCGATCAGTTGAGGGAGTATCTGGACCCCGTCGTACGCGGTGTAGGTGGCGTAGTAGACAACTCGTCCGTTGTCGTGGGTGAATCGCACGAAGCGGGCATCCTCCATCCCGTGGCTCTCGGTGGGCCCAGCGGGGAAGATCACGCGATCGGTGATCTCGGTGTCCGTCGGGAAGGCGGTGTCGTAGTTGGAGGAGGCGAGCCAGTGGATGATCCTCGTGGTGGGAATCGCGACGTTCTTCTCGATGCCCCGTCGATCGAGATCGTCGATCGAGTCCTGGAGCTGCTCGAAGCTGAAATGGGAGCCGAGCGAATCGAGGCACATGCGAGCGACGTCGTTCATCGCACCCAACTCCTCGAGCCGTGCCGTGAACAGCTGCATGTCATACGTGGGGGGTGTACGGTCTCCGGTGACCGGGAAACGGCTGGGTGTGTCGACCGTGAACTCCCCGCCCTCCCCGACGACGCCGGTGCGAAACTCGATCGACGAGATGTGCCCCTCCCCGATGGCGCGCATGCTCATGACGAACCGTTGCTCACCCTGGCGCAAGCCTGACTGATCGGGAGCCGGGACCATCGACGGGTTGGACAGGGCGGCAGCCTCGATCGAGTACTCGTGCGTGAAGTAGGCGCCGATCAGCAGTCTTCGCTCCATGGAGAGGTCGTCAGCGTTCTCGATGTGACGGGCAACGAGGCCATAGGAGCGTTCGAGCACGCCGGGGAAGTCGGGATGTCGGTCCGCGAACTGCTCCCGGATCTCCGTCAGGGTCGAACTCACCTCGTCCGGCGGCATGGCGAGGATCCGACGGATGATGAGCCCGACTCGCGCCTGGCCGTCTGGAAGGCCCGGTTCCCCTGAGAGAAAGGGCTTCGTGATGACGCGGTGCAGGTCGGGGAGGAAGCGCGCCGTCGAGCGGGTGATGGGTATGGAGGTCATGGTTGGCACCCGTCGAAAGGTGTTCCTGGCCGTGAATCGGTGAGAACGCGGAAGCGGAGCGTACCGTGCGATGGGTGGGTGCCGGGTATCTCCGGCGGCGGTGAAGGCGTTCAGCGAAGGATCTGTGCACTCTGGAGGACGGAGAGTGCAGCGAGCGTCGACTCCGCTCCCTGGTTCAGGTTGGCGAAGTCGTGACCGAGCCCGTCCCCGCAGCCCCCGGTGTCCGAGTCGTAGAGGACGATCTCCGAATCGTTGTCACCCATGAACCACCGAGCAGCCCGCTGCACCCTCTCCGCCCATCGAGAATCGCCCGTGAGCGCCCACGCACGCGCACACGCATCGGCCATGGCGGCGGCTTCCATCGGCTGCTGGTCGAAACCGGGTCTCGCCTCACCCAACGTCCAGCCGCCTGCCGGTGTGAAACTGAAGTGGCCATCCCTGGTTTCGGTGGCCGCAAGCCACTCGAGCAGGCTCAGCCCTGCATCCACGAGCGCGTCATCCGGGAGCAGCGTGCCTGCGACGAGCAGGGCCTCGGGAATGCGCGCGTTGTCGTAGGCGAGGCGGTGTTCCGGCCACGGCCAGAGGGGATCATCATGGAAGTCGAGGTGTTCGACGCTGCGTCCGAGCAAACTGCGTGCCGGGAGATGGCCTGGGTTCGACGTCAACACCTCACCTGCCCCCAGAACCGCGAAGGCGTTCGCACGAGGGGACGGCGATGAGAAGCCATGGTGCGCGTCGAAGGTTGCCAGTGCGATATCGCGCATCGCCTTCGTCGGGCCGCGTCCAGCGACCGTCCCGAGTGCCCACAGCGCCCTTCCCTGGGAGTCATCGGATCCCACGCCGTGGGACCATGACCCGTCAGGGTTGCGCCGGTTGACGAAGCCACCGCCAGACAGCTGGGCGTCCCTGAGGAACGTCAGGTAGACATCTGCCAGATCGACGAGATCCGCTGAAGGGTCTTGGACGCGGGTCAGGATGATCAACGCCCTGGCGTTGTCGTCGGTGCAGTAGCCGTGCTCGTGGCGCGCTGAAGCGAACTCGGCGTGCTCCCAGAGTCCCCGATGGTCCGTCATGCTCTTCAGGTGATCGAAGCGGGGTTCCGGCAATGGATCAGTGACGGACGGGTCGGCCGATGTGCCTACACCTGTGGGGCTTTCCACCAACGAGAGCACGCCGGACAGGGTGTCACCCGACCTTGATGAGCTCATCTGCAGCCTTTCGTCGAGGCGGCACGATGGAGAGGGGACGGTTCGCCACGTGCGCGGCCTGCAGGGTCGTTGCCTCCTGGAGATACCGATCCGCAATGGCGGGCCAATGGAGCGTCGAGCCGATGAGCCTCGCCTCAGCTGCCATCTCGACAGCGGCAGAAGGATGGGTCAGCACTCGCCGGAGGGCGGCCGCCATTGCGGCGACGTCGCCGTGCGGGACAACGATCCCTGCACCTGAGTCGAGGAGTTCCACGGCGTGGGGGAACCCTGTGGCGACGACGGGCTTGCCCGCTACGAGGGCCTCCACCAGAACACCTGACGTGACCTGCTCGGTCGAGTCATACGGGAGCACGATGACATCGGCCTTACGGACCGCGATGGTGAGCTCGTCTGTCGTGAGATATCGGCCGTCGAACTCGACGACATGGTCCAGTCCGAGGTCATGGGCCCGTGCCGCGAGCCCTTCGAGGTAGGCATCGCCCTGGGACGCTTGGACCTTGGGGTGCGTCTTGCCGAGGATGACGTAGCGCGGGACGGGGTCGAGGTTCCCGAGACCTGCGAAGGCGTCGATCGCCAGTTCCAAGCCCTTGCCTGGCCCGATGAGTCCCCATGTCAGCACGACTGGTCGGCTTCCCGTCACGAGGGATGGGCCTGTGAGCCCGATCCTGGCCCCGTGCGGGATGACGCGGAGCTTCGTGTCGTCGACGGTGTAGCCGGTGACGAGCCTCGAATAGGCGGTCTCGCTCATGACGATCGTCCGTGCTGCCATCGCAACGACCTTCTCGAGGATGGACCGCTGCGCCTTGCTGGGTCGGCTGAGCACCGTGTGGAGTGTGACCACGGCCGGAACGTCGAGACCTTCGAGGAGTTCGAGCACCTCTTCGCCGTCCGGTCCGCCGTAGATCCCGTATTCGTGCTGGATGAAGGCAACGTCGAAGGAGTTGAGCGCGTCGATCGCATCGACGAGGGATCCTTCGTCACCATTGAGGTGCTCATGGACGACTTCGTCCCCGAGCCAGCGGTTTGGGCTGTCGGTGACACTCACAACGCCGAGGCCCGCGTCCGATCCGCGTCCTTCGGCGATGGCGTCACGGAGCGAGGTCGTGAAGGTGGCCAATCCGCAGGATGTCGGCGGGTAGGTGCTCAGGAATCCGACCGAGGGTCGGTTATGGGTGTGTTTCATGGAAGTCCTCATTGTCTCGAACGCTCCGAAGGACGCCCGTTTGTTGATGTAACAGCGATCGTTCGAGCGAGCGGTGAGGGGAGCCCACCGGATTGAAGAAGAATCCACGGCGGCACCAACAGCGCCCCAGAAGAGTCCTCGTGTCCGCTTGACTGCTCAAACGTCGTCGCGAGGGAGTTACCCCTTTGTGATGTCGTTGATACCCGAGCCAGCCGGCGCGTACGTGCTCACGAATCCGACCGAGGGTCGGATATGGGTGAGCTCCATGGAAGTGGTCATTGTCTCGAACGCTCCGAAGGGCGCCTGTTTGTTGATGCAACAGCGATCGTTCGAGCGAGCGGTGAGGGCGAAGCCTGGGAGTCCCGCGAGGACAAATGAAAGAGCTGCGGCTGAGGCCGCCGTGCGCCAAGCCTACCGGCTCAGCCCGCTACGGCGCCCTTTGGGCACTTCCAGGGGTGCCTTGTCAAGCCACGTCCCACGGATGCGGTCCGACGAAGCCATTGCACCGGACATCCTCACGAGCCTCGAGGGCTGATGGCCGGCATCTTGGGAGACCAGATCTGGGTGGTCGCTTCCGAGATTTGGGGGTACTCCCCCGATGACCCCCACAGGTTGCTCCCGTACGTTCGATCCAGACAGACGCTCGAACCAAGGAGGGTGCGGTATGTCGTTGTTCATGGATGTCCACAACATCGAAGGGGGCGTGTCCGCCGCTGACGTGGCGGGTGCCCACCAGAGGGACCTCGAGACCCAGGGCGACTACGGCGTGAGCTATCTGCGCTACTGGGTCGACGAGTCGGCGGGAAAGATCTTCTGCCTCGTTGAGGCAGGCAGTGCGGAGGACGCTGCAACGGTACACCCGAGTTCACTTGTGACCGCGACCAACCCGCCGCCGAGCCCCTTCGGGTACGAGTTCCACCCCCACTCGTTCCTGCCGGTCCACATCCTCCATGTGTGGGTGTGGAAGGACAACCCGAGCGGCATGTTCGAGGATTTCAGCCCGAAGGTGGGTGCCTGCCCGAGCTGATCCCAGCCACGGACCAGCATCTTGAACAGGGGCCGCTCGTGATGAGCGGCCCCTGTTCGATCCCAGCTGTTCGGTCCCAACTGTTCGGCCCAACCGGCGACTCGGCCCAACCGGCGACAGGGTCGCTGGGCGAGACCACCACCCGACGACGGCCTGCCAGCAAGGCCCACCCGAGAGTTGGAGGGAGATGGCGAACGGCGTGAAGTGTCCGTTCTCCTGGAATCGGTTCGTGGCGTTCGACAGCTTGACTCGCGAGCAATTCGTGGTCCTCACTACGTTCCGCAGGGACGGCACGAAGGTTCCGACGACGGTGTGGTTCGCCCATCATGGTGACGGCATCGTGATCGGAACCGGGGCAAACGCAGGGAAGGTCAAGCGGATCAGGAACAACGCCGAGGTGACGCTTGCACCCTCGAACTATCGGGGCAAGCTGAAGCC
>JAWOGV010000371.1:0-2832 GCA_046496605.1 Acidimicrobiia bacterium
TCCATGGGGGACCGGGTCGACGCCACGACAGCCGAGGTCCGCATCGATGGCGTCAAGCTGCCCCTCTCACCCGACCTGACGACGTGGCTCATCTACAAGCCCGCGGGCATCGTGACCACGATGGATGACCCGCAGGGAAGGCCCACGGTCAGGTCCCTCGTTCCTGCGGACCCGGTCACCAGGCCGGTCGGAAGGCTCGATCTGCACTCGGAAGGGCTCATGCTCATGACGAACGACGGAGATCTCGCCCTCGTCGTCACACATCCCAGATACCAGGTTCCGAAGACGTATCAGGTCCTCGTCCCGAGGCGGGTCGCCGATTCCGCCCTCGTCCCCTTGACGGCGGGGGTCGACCTCGACGACGGCACAGCCCGTGCGGTGTCTGCGCGCGTCGTTACGTCCTCGGCAGATCGTACGATCGTGGAGCTGGTGCTCACGGAGGGAAGGAAGCGTGAGATCCGAAGGATGTTCGAGGTCATCGATCTGCCGATCGAGCGGCTCGTCCGTACCGCGATCGGCCCCATCGCCGATCGGTCGATTGCACCAGGCGACCACCGGAGGTTGACCGATACCGAGATCAGGTCCCTCTACCGATATGCCAAGGACACGGAGATCCATGATTGACCTCTCGCTCATGGGACACGGAGGATCGTTCAGAGCGACCGTCGTCGTCCCGGGGGACAAGTCCCTCTCGCATCGAGCCCTCGTGTTCTCGGCGATGGCGGAAGGGGACAGCCTGATCACCGGGTTGGGCACCGGTCACGACATCAGGTCGACCGCGTCGGCGCTGCGGTCCCTCGGCGTCGACATCGAGGGCGACAAGGTCCGCTCGCCCGGTGTTCGTGGTTGGACCGCGCCCGCCGATCCGATCGACTGCGGGAACTCGGGTACGACCATGCGGCTGCTCGCAGGGATCCTCTCGACATCTGGGCTCACCGCCACACTCGTCGGGGACTCCTCCCTGATGGCGAGGCCCATGAAGCGGCTCGTCCCCCCGCTCAGCGCCCTGGGAGCCCGGCTCGAGGTCTCCCCTGAGGGCCGTCCACCCCTGCGGATCCTCGAGTCGGGTACGGTCCACGGAGCATCCGTGACGATACCCATCGCCTCCGCCCAGGTTCGGACCGCATTCGAGCTCGCTGCCCTCGCTGGGGACAGCCCTTCGATGATCGATTCGCCAGGTGGCTTCAGGGACCACACCGAACGTTGGCTCAATGCCATCGGCCTCGGTGAGTGGAAGACCGCGACTGCGTTCTCCGTGTCACCGGGATCGATCCCACCGGCACGGTACGAGGTCCCGGGCGATCCCTCGTCTGCTGCATATCTGTGGGCATGTGCCGCCATCCACCCTTCGTCGTCCGTGACGACGCCGACGATCTCACTCAATCCCGGCAGGCTCGGCTTCCTCGAGATCCTCGAACGAATGGGAGCCCGTGTCGATGCCGTCGTGACAGGCGCGACCGGCGGCGATCCGGTGGGCGACGTGACGGTTTCGTCTGCCGACCTCAACGGCATCTCCATCGAGGGCGACCTCGTCGCTGCCGCACTCGACGAGCTGCCCCTGGTCGCCGTGGTCGCCGCGTACGCGGACGGCATCACATCCGTGCGCGGCGCCGGGGAGCTTCGAGCCAAAGAGAGCGACCGCATCTCATCGGTCGTCGGGATGATCCTCGCACTCGGAGGTGGCATCGCCGAGCATCCCGACGGTTTCGACGTCATCGGAACAGGGTTCCTCGAGGCGGGAACCGTCGAAACGAACAACGACCATCGGATAGCGATGTCGGCCGCCGTCGCCGCGACCAGGATCGACACCCCGGTCATCGTGCGGAACGCCCAGATCGCCTCCGTATCGTGGCCGGGCTTCTACGAGACGCTGGAGCGCCTGTGGTCATAGCGATCGATGGACCCGGTGGTGTGGGAAAGAGCACCGTCTCGAGAGCCGTTGCGCGCCAACTCGGGATCGCCTACCTCGACACGGGTGCGACGTACCGGGCGGCGACGCTCATCGCGCTTCGTTCCGACGTCCGCCTGAACGACGCACACGCGCTCGTCAATGAGATCTCCCGACACGCGATCGGTTACCGGGACGGCTCCATCCTGCTCGACGGCGTGCCCGTCGATTCCGCGATTCGCGGCGACGACGTCACGAGGGCAGTGAGCGAGGTCTCGGCGCACCCCGGTGTGCGCGAGCACGTCGTGGGCATCCAACGTGCCTGGGTCGATGACAACGGGGGGGATGCCGTCGTCGAGGGCAGGGACATCGGAACCGTTGTGTTCCCTGATGCCGCGGTCAAGGTGTTCCTGACCGCGCGACCGGAAGTGCGGGCGCATCGTCGAGCCCACGATGCCGAGGCCGGGGGCGCTGCCATCGACGAGGTCGCAGCCGCACTGGCCGCGCGTGACACCGCCGATGCGACCAGGGAGGCGTCCCCCATGCGCCAAGCCCACGACGCCATCGCAATCGATACGAGCGACCACACCATCGCCGAGGTCGTAGCCATGATCGTCGCACTCGCAGGGAAGCCCGGAACCGCCGACGCGATCGGCGAACCGTCAGACACCCAAGAGGCGTAACGCCTCCGTGGCGGAGAATTCGCGATCGTTCTCGATGGGCCCCTCGACACCGGGCGTGGAGCATGCGAAGCCACCCTCCACAAGGGCCTGCAGGACGGTCATGAAGCGTCGGAGCTGGGGTGGCAGCGGAAAATACTCGTCCTCCTCCGTGATCCTGACGATCTCGACACCGTTCGTCGGCGCAACGGCTGCGATGACGTCGCGGACCCTCTGATCGGGGGCAGAGGCACCCGCCGTGACGCCCACGACCTCGGCGCCAGC
>JAWOGV010000039.1:0-3285 GCA_046496605.1 Acidimicrobiia bacterium
TGGAGCTGGACCGCTTCATGCGCCGGCTGATGGACGAGGTGCGGCCGTGGTTCCCGGTGGGCGCGGTGTGGCGCTTCCTCGCAGCCGAGGCCGCCGCCGAGTGGCTGCACGCTCGGCTGCGCGCCGACTGGGGCTTCCCCGATCCCCCCGAGCTGACCATGAAGGACCGCTTCGCCTCCCGCTACCGCGGCGCGCGCTACAGCTTCGGCTACCCCGCCTGCCCCGACATCAACGACCAGGCCGGGCTCTTCGAGCTGCTGACCTCCTCCGACCTCGGTGTCGAGCTCACCGAACGCATGATGCTGGTGCCCGAGGCGTCGGTGTCAGCCCTCGTCCTCAGCCGCCCGACGCGTCCTGGCGGTTCGTGATGAGTGGCGACCGTGTTTCGCGAGCGGGTGTGCTCCCATGGTACGATAGTCGCAGGATCGCTCGCGTCGGAGACGCCGCTACAACTGAGTTCATATTCGGCATTGCAGCAAGGAGGCTGAGATGAGAGAGCGCATCATGCGGGTCACAGCGGTTGCCGTTTGCATCGCCTTTGCCGCGGGTCTGGGGCTCATGCCGTGTCGTGCGTCCGCGCAGATGTGCAGCGATGGCCTCGACAACGACCTCGACGGACTCGCGGACTTTCCCGCCGACCCAGACTGCAGCGACGCTGCCGACAACAGCGAGGTCGATCCCTTCCGGGTGGGCGGATACCAGCTTCCTTTCGGAGCGAAGGGTATCGACGTGGATGGGACCAACGCATACCTCGCGTACTCCCACTTCGGGCTGGCGGTATTCGACGTGACCGATCCGCTCGACCCCGTTCTCATCGGCAATAACACGGATCTCGTCGGCAGCGACATCGAGATCAGCGGTGGCTTCGCCTACGTGGTCTCGGATCGGGACTCCATGCTCTACGTCATCGACATCAGCACGCCGGCCTCTCCGGTCCTCACCGGCCGGTGCCCCGTCACCAACATCACCTCGCCGAACGCCGTCACCGTGAGTGGCAACTTCGCCTACGTGGGCGCGTACCAGTACCAGAACCTGCAGATCTTCGACGTGACGGACCCGGCGAATCCCCACCTCGAGGGCGAGCTGATCGACTCGAGGGTTTCCTGCCAGGACATTGCCGTGGCGGGTGACTACGCGTACTGCCCGAATCTCGACATCGACATCATCGACGTCTCGAACCCGGCGTCTCCGACCTATGCCGGCAGCGCGAGCACCTCGGGAAACTGGATGTACGGCATCACCGCCAGCGACGGCAAGCTCTATGCGACGGGGTGCTACCTGATCAAGATCTACGACCTGAGCACGCCGACCAGCCCCGCCCTGCTGGGAGGAATGGACATCGGCACGAGCTGCGGAACCCGCATTCAGGTCGACTCCGGCCACGCTGTGATCTCGCAGGACGGCGACGGCGTCCGGATTGTCGACGTGTCGGACCCGTCAGCGCCTACCAACCTCAGCCTGTTGAACACCGACGGATCCGTGGTCGACGCAGCGGTGGCCGGCGACTGGGTGTATGTGGCCGATGACTGGGGTGGATTCAGGATCGTCGACACGTCCGATCCGTCGACGCCGTCCGAGGTCGCCTCGTTCACCGCGTCGACGACCTACCTCGACGTGTTCACGGAAGGCACCCTGGCGTACGCCGCCGACGGTGCGGGCAGGCTCGTGATTCTGGATGTCATCGATCCGTCGAGTCCGAGCGTGCTCGGCACCTACGCCACGGGAGGACGGCCGGAGGCGGTCTGGGTGACGGGCGACCACGCGTTCCTGGCCGACGGCCAGTTGGGGCTGGTGATCGTCGATGTGTCGACGCCGGCGAGCCCGTCCTTGGCGAGCACGACGTCGTTGGCGGACGAACCGGTGGCGGTGGAGGTCGTTGGCGACCTGCTCTTCATCGCCGAGGGACCATCGGGCGGTGCAACACTCGCGATCTTCGACGTTTCCGATCCGACCGCCCCTGCATTCGAAGGAAGCTGCGCGTTCACCGCCGACTTCGGTGCGGGCGGGCTCGATGTGGACGGAGGTCTCGCCTTCGTATCGCTCGGACCCGGAGGTGGAAGGCGTACTGGAGGCGGTGGAGACAGCGGTGACGACGCGCTCGGTGTCGTCGATGTTTCGAACGCCTCCTCTCCTTCGCTCCTCGTCGAGCACGTGTTCCTCGCGGAGGCGGATTCGGTGCCGAAGGGCCTCGACATCGCTGGAGGCTACGCTTACATCACCACCTCCGACGGCCTGTTCATCGTCGACGTCTCCACCCCGGCGAGCCCGGTCAACGAGGGGAGCTACGCGGGAGCCGGACTGACGGATGTCGAGATCGTCGGCGGCCTCGCGTACCTGGCCAGCGTTGACGACGTGAACGAGGTCGTCAACGTCACGAATCCGGCGGCACCTTACCTGGTGGGAGCGTTCACCGGCGCCCAACGCGATGGCCGCAGCATCGTCGTGCATGACGGGCTCGCGTACATCGCCGCAGATCGTTTCGGGCTGCAGATCGTCGGATTCGACCGGTCGGACATCTTTGACGATGGCTTCGAGTCGGCGGACACTCGCGCCTGGTCCGCGGCGGTCGCGGGAACTCCCTGAGCGGGCGGCTTGACACCGGGAGATCGCCTGCGGCACGCATCCGGAACAGGAGTGTGGCGGCGGTGATGAGTCCGGGCTGGGGCCCGAGTGGCGGTCCGATGGGAGGCTCGGCTCCTGGTCCTCTTGGAAGTAGCCCTTGTCCGAGGTGAATGCCAGGAAGTAGATCGCGGAGTAGGCACCCGCCGCGAGTGCCAGCACTGCCGGGAGGCGAAGTGCCACTCGCCACCCGCGCCGCCGCAAGCCGATCTCGAGAGCTAGGAGCGCGTACCGCATAGCCCCGTAGAAGGCGTTCGACGGGTCCACGCGCGCGTGGGGCTCTGCGGAACGCGCTCCTAAGGATCCGTGAAGTTGCGCTGCGCCGTGGGCGTCGGCGTCCCGTCCGGCGCCGAGGGAATGCTGTGCAGGGGACACATGCTCAAGATCCAGCAACCCAGCCCGCCCGCACAGGTTGAGAACCTGCAGGAAGAGATCGACAAAGGCGTCCAAATGACGCAGCCGAAACTCGTTGACAACTCGATCTTCGCGATCGCTTCACCTGTGAGCCGCAAGCCCGCCACCCCAATCCGACCCCACCTGGAAGTCAATCATGTGCGCGCAGCGCACTTGAGGAGGCCGTAGGGCATGGGCCCACACGGAACCGCTCCTTCCACCCAAGCCTCCCTGGGCCTATGCCCTACGGGCTCCTAGCCCGGACTATTCACC
>JAWOGV010000098.1:0-6423 GCA_046496605.1 Acidimicrobiia bacterium
ATCCAACCGAGGGTGCCCTCGTCGTCATCGGAGCCAGGATTGGCGTGCTCAAGCCCGCCATGGAGGCCGTCATGCCCAGGGTGGGGGAGGTCCCGTTCGACTCGACGCGCAAACGCATGACGACCATCCACAGGACACCGGAGTCGATCGAGGACGTTCCGTTGGAGCTGGAGGCACTGTTCCGTGCCGCACAGGACCGCCTGCCTGAGTATGTCGGGCTGACGAAGGGTGCCGTCACCGGACTCCTCGAGCATGCGAATCGGGTGTGGGTCGACGATCGGATCCTGCCGATCGACGAACGGGCCAGGGAGCGGATCGCTGCGGCCGAGGCCGAGCTCGCGGGCAACGGCATGCGGGTGCTCGGTATGGCGGTCAAGCCGACCGACTCGCCAGACCCGGGCCCAGACACCGAGGAGGACCTCGTGTTCGTCGGGATGTTCGGTCTGATCGACCCTCCCCGCGAATCCGTTCCCGGGGCCATCGCCGCAACGATGGCAGCAGGCATCCGGCCCGTCATGATCACGGGGGACCACCCTCTCACGGCGAGCCACATAGCCCAGTCGATCGGCGTGACGACGAGTTCGACCGTCATCGACGGCCCTGAGCTCGATGAGATGTCCGACGACGAGGTGAGGCACGCGGCGAGGTCTGTTTCTGTGTTCGCGAGGGTGTCCCCCGAGCACAAGCTCGAGCTCATCGACGCGCTCCAGTCCGACGGTCAGCTCGTCGCGATGACGGGTGACGGCGTCAACGATGCACCTGCCCTCAAGAGGGCGGACATCGGGATCGCGATGGGCATCACCGGCACCGATGTCTCCAAGCAGGCAGCTGACATGGTGCTCCTCGACGACAACTACGCGACGATCGTCGCCGCGGTCGAGGAGGGGCGGGTGATCTACGACAACATCCGCAAGTTCATCGCGTACCTCCTGACGTGCAACATGTCGGAGATCCTCGTGATGATCGTCGGACCGCTGCTCGGCATGCCCCTTCCCCTGCTCCCGCTCCAGATCCTGTGGATGAACCTCGTGACCGACGGGCTTCCGGCCCTCGCTCTCGGCGTCGAGCCGGCAGAGGATGACGTGATGCTTCGAAAGCCGAGATCGGCGACCGAGACCATCTTCGGCGGCGGCACCACGCGCTTCATCGCCATCTTCGGCCTCGTGCTCTCGGTCGTCACGCTCGTGCCCGGCTATCTCCTGTGGGACTCCGGTGACACGCAATGGCAATCGGTGCTGTTCACGGTGTTGATCTTCGGTCAGCTCGGACTCGCACTCGAGGTGAGGTCACAGAAGCGCTCGCTGTTCACAGTCGGGCTGTTCTCGAACAGGGCGATGATCGGCGCCGTGGCCGTGGGCATTGCGGCGCACCTGGCGATCCTGTACGTCCCGTTCCTCCAGCGCGTCTTCGGCACTGACGCCCTTGATCTGGTTCACTTCGGCATGGCGCTCCTGGGTGCCGCAGCCGTGGTCGGCGCAGTCGAGGTCTACAAGCTGATCCAGCGGATGAGCGGGTAGAAGGTCCGTCGGTCGGCGATCCCGGCGCATACATGGCCCCTGGGCCGCGGTCAGGCCCATCCCCTACCGCGTGCGAGCAGGCGGGCTCATGGGTTCGGCGGCGTCCCTGCCCGCCTCCGGATCCCGCTCGTGGAGCCCGACGATCATCCCTGTGGTATCGGTGAAGTAGCAGGCGTGGCCGACACCGGGGATCGTGAACCTCGGCACGACGATCTCGCCCCCTGCGACGATGACCCGTGCCATCGCGCCGGGCAGGTCGTCCACCTGGATCGTCACCACGGTGAGCGGCTCGCCGTCCTGGGATGTCGTGAACCCGGCATCGAGTCCGGGACCGGCGCCATGTCGGTGGACGAGATAGTCGTCGCCGCCCCACGGCTGGGGGTCCCACCCGAACACCTCCCGGTAGAACGCCGCCGATGCCTCGAGGTCGCCGCTGTTGAACTCGATGTAGCTGACGTGCGCCACGGTCATCCTCCCCGGAGTCGGCTACTTCTCGATCGGGACGCGAACCGCGTTCCCGTACTCGGTCCACGACCCGTCATAGTTGCGGACCGTCGGGTAGCCGAGCAGGTGTGTCAGGACGAACCAGGTGTGGCTCGACCGCTCGCCGATGCGGCAGTAGATGATCACGTCATCGTCGCGGGAGAGGCCGACCTCCCCCTCGTAGATCGACTCGAGTTCGGAGCGCGGTCGGAACGTCCCGTCATCTGCTGCTGCCCTCTTCCACGGCACGTTCGCCGCTCCGGGGACGTGGCCGCCTCGGAGGGCTCCCTCGTTCGGATAGTCGGGCATGTGCATGCGCTCACCACTGAACTCCTCGGGGGATCGCACGTCGATCAGGGGCTTGCGGTCGGCGCTGTGCTCGACGGTGTCGGGCAGGAAGGCGCGGATCGCGGCATCGTCGCGGACGGGAACGGGGTACTCGGATCGGGCACGCTCTGGTACCTCGGTGGTCATGGGGCGGTCCTCGGCGAGCCACTTCTGCCTGCCCCCGTCGAGGAGGCGGACGTTGCCGTGGCCGAACAGCGAGAACACCCACAGCGCATACGACGCCCACCAGTTGAAGTTGTCCCCGTAGAAGACGACGGTGGTGTCCCGGGAGATGCCGTGGCGCTCCATGAGGGCGGCGAAGGCCTCGGGGCTCAGGTAGTCACGCACGAGGGGATCGTTGAGGTCTGCGTGCCAATCGATCTTCACCGCGCCAGGGATGTGCCCGGTCTCGTAGAGGAGGACGTCCTCATCCGATTCGACGACCACGATCGAAGGGTCGTCGAGGTGCTCGCCGAGCCAGTCGGTTGAAACGAGGATGTCCGGGTTGGCGTACTCGGAGAACTTCGGGGAGCGGTCGCCTGACGTCATGGGAATCCCTTTCGAACATCGGTGCTGGAGCCGTTCGTATGGTAACCACTACCGACATAGGTAGAATACGGACCTCAGCGACTCGCAACGGTGATCATGCCCCTTCCCGCGAAACTCGATCAGATCGTCACCCTGATGCAGGGTGCACCCAAGAACCTCAAGGTCGAGGCGATGCTCGACTACTCCCGTCGCCTCCCGCCCCTGCCCCCGCACATCGATGCGGAGGACCTCGAGCAGGTGCACGAGTGCCAATCGCCCTTCTTCCTCGCAACGGAGGTCGATGACGCCGGGGCGGTGCACCTCTTCTTCGAAGTGCCCCAGGAGGCCCCGACGGTGCGAGGCTTCGCCGGGATCCTGCTCGACGGACTCGATGGGGAGCCTGCGGATGTCGTGTTGGGCGTTCCCGATGACTTCTTCTACGCAATGGGCCTCGAGGAGGTCGTCACGCCGATGAGGCTGCGCGGCATGGGAGCGATCCTCGCCAGGATCAAGCGTCAGGTGCGCGAGGCCGTTGTCTGACCCGGACGCGGGAGGGGGAGCGTCTGAGCGCTCCCCCTCCGTCAACCCTGCACGACGCCGCTACATCCCAGCGTCGGGTGTCCCCCCGAACTGCGGACCTGTGCGCCGGTCTCTCATCTCGGTTGCCGCAACCCGCTGCGAGTCAGTGAACAGCTCCCCGATCGCACCGATGCTCGAGAGCACGCCTGCGGTTTCGAGCGGGAGGTAGATCTTCGAGGCCTGCCCGTCGGCGATCCCCTGAAGTGCTTCGAGATACTTGATGGCGATCAGGTCGGGCGTCGGGTCGCCGGTGTGGATCGCCGAGAACACCCGCTCGATCGCTCGTCCCTCGCCCTCCGCGATGGTCTCCTTCTGGTACCGCTCGGCGTCCGCGACCTCACGGATGGCCTGGGCCTGTCCTTCGGCGTCGAGGATCCGCGACTGCTTGACACCCTCCGAGCGGAGGATGGCTGCGCGCTTGTCGCCCTCGGCCTCTGTCACCAGGGCACGACGATCGCGCTCCGCCTTCATCTGGCGGTGCATCGCGTCGGTCACGTCAGCGGGCGGGTCGATCCTCTGGATCTCGACACGGACGACCCTGGTCCCCCAGACGTCCGTTGCCTCGTCGAGGATCAGCCGCAGCTCCGTGTTGATCTTCTCCCGGGACGTGAGGGCGTCGTCGAGGTCCATGTCGCCGACGACGTTCCTCAGGTTGGTCTGGGCGAGCTTGGTCGCGGCGAGGATGAAGTTCGCCACGTTGTACGCGAGCTTGACCGGGTCGGTCGCCTGGAAGTACACGACGGCGTCGACGGTCACGACGACGTTGTCCTTCGTGATGACCTCCTGGGGAGGCACGTCGACGACCTGCTCACGCATGTCGATCTTGCGCACCTTCTCGATGAACGGAACGATCAGGTGGAACCCCGGATCGAGCGTCTTGCGGTATCGACCGAATCGCTCGACGAGGCCTTGCTCGTACTGCTGGACGATCTTGATCGCCAGTCCCACATAGATGATGAGTACGACGATGAGGACCAGGATGATCCCTGCGGCTTCCATGCTTTCCCTTTCTGCTTTGAACTTTTCTGACCTAGGTGTCCCTGGGCTCGACGACCAGACGCGTCCCGCGTACCTCGACGACCCTGACAACGGTGCCTGGGGCGATCTCGTCGTCCCTGTCGGTGGTCGCCCGCCAGTCCTCGGTTCCCATCTTCACGGCACCCGTCGTGAATCGGCTCACCGGCTCGCGGACGATCGCCGTTGCTCCGACGTAGCGGGCGGCGCCGACTGCGATGAGTTCGCCGTGGACGTCCTTGCGGGCGAATTGCTGGAGCAACCACAGTGATACGACGGAGACCAGGACGAACGTTACGACCTGGAGAGGGACGGTGACGTTTGCGATGGCGAGCACTCCTGCTGCCGCCGCGCCGATGGCGAACGGCAGGAGGAAGAACCCAGCCGTGAGCATCTCGCCGACGGCGAGGAGGCCGGCAGAGACCAACCAGACGGCGATCCATGCCCCCTGGTCGGTGCCGTCGTCCTCTGGCGCAACCACGGCGACGAGCGCGACGAGGGCGACCATGATCAGGAGCCCCGCCCACAGGGCCCATCCGGGTGCCCTTCCATCAGTGGTCGGCATCGAACGGGGAGTCACGGCCATCGGAGGGGATGCGGGCCTCGGTCCTCGGAAGGCCAATGCCCACTCCTCTGCGAAGTCCTCGATGTCGGCCCCGGTGACCGTCTCGATCCCCTTGCCCGCCGCAACGGCGTCCTCGAGGTGAGCGCGAAGCTCGGCTGCCATCTCGTCGGTTGCAGTCGGGGTGACGCCTGAGCCGAGCCAGTATGAACGGCACCGGTCCATCACCTGATCGACGGTCAGATCTGTCACGTCGTGACTCCCTTCAAAACCTCGTCCACGCCGTCTCTCAGGCTGGACCACTCATCTCTCCACTCGGCGAGGCGCTGCTCGCCCTCCGGCGCGATCCGGTAGTACTTCCGGGGTGGGCCGGATCCGTCAGCCTCGACGAAGAACCCTTCGATGAGCGACGAGCGCTGCATCCTCGACAGTGTCGGGTAGATCGAGCCCTCACTCATGAGGTGCAAACCCCGCATACTCAGCTTGTCAGCCATCTCGTATCCGTAACTCGGCTCCTCGCTGATTATCGCAAGAAGACACATGTCGAGCACTCCTTTGAGGAGTTGGCTCCGATGATCCATGCGGCCCATACCTTGTATCACCTGTTATCTAGGTTTCCATGATATACACTTCGTATTGATATCATGGTAAGAAGACTATGTCAAGGGCCGAGCCGCAAAGGTTCGCAATCCCCGTTCCCGGCCGTCAGGGGCAGCTGGGCCGCCACTCGCCCTCCCCGAACACCGAGGCCGCGATCGTCCACAGGGCTGGGTCGTAGTCGCGCAGCTCGGCCCTCGTGTCGATGGCGTTGTGACTGGAGTTCGGTTCCCGATCCTCGGCGGTGTCCTCGAGGTTTGCGTCGAAGTAGCTCTGGACACCCTCCATCCAATACTCGTCCGCGTTGATCTCCGCCAAGGTGTTGGTCCACAGGCCCTGTGCGATCGCACGGCCGTACGCCTGGTTGATCGCGAGGGAGGTTGCCGGGTCGACCGTGTCGATTCCGAACCTCTTGATCGTCAGCGCGAGCGATCGTACGAAGTTGTCCTCGCCCTCGTAGAAGTCCCCGTCCGAGCACACCAGGTTCTCCTCTGCTCCGGCGAAGTACGGGATGAGGTCGGTGCCGGGAAACGATCGACCCCGCCGAATCCAGTCGAATCCCGGGTACTGGTCGTACAGGTCGGTGAACTCGGGGAGGTCGGTGATGCGCTGGCCCTCGGCGATGATCCGGCCGGCGAGCCCCTGATCGACCACTGCTGCGAGGAGGTCCGGCCGGTTGACGAGCATTTCGTAGACGCGTTCTGCAGCGGCTGCCACCGCAGAGGGATCGACGTCCTCGGGTGCGAGGATCTCGATGCCGAGCACACTGCACCCCTGCGCGTATCCCTCGACGGACGCTTCGATTCCCACGACGCA